>DATHPY010000297.1:0-9570 GCA_035483315.1 Puia sp.
ATCTTGATATCCTTCTCCGTTCTGTTTGAAAGGTTTTTTTCTCAGAATCGCCTTATCTAATATCGAATTATGCCCTTCTGATGGCAATGGTAATATTGAAATGCCTAAGGCTTTAATGTTTTCCTTTAATCCTTTTGAATATTTCCTTTTGTGTTGGTTTATTACTAGCCCAGTAATTGGGTTAGGCAATTCATCGCCAGTTTTTCTCTGAAAGTTTTTAAGTTCTTTTTCGACCTCTTTTTGCGAATTAAGCAATGTCTCCAAGTAATGTTTCTTAATTTCTCTTAAAACAACTTCAGGCAGAAAAATAGTATGGCCACATCTCCTTGCGATAATTGCCAATCTCGATATATCTGCTCTTTTCAGAAAATAATCTCCATGAATGCTACTGGTATCAATTATTATAATCATCTTCTATTGGTTAGTTTTGACAGCAATGCAAATTACAATAGCACAAATCAATTTTATCAAATCACTATAATGTTTTATTTAATTATTCCCACATTCTTTAATTTCAACAATGACTTCGCGGACTATTTGGCGAGTTATTAATTTTACAATTCTACCATCGGAAAAGTATTCGGCATTTCATCCCAAGTCCGATTCAATAATTCGCGACCAGTTTTTTTCTTATTAGTGCCTCCCCATTGCTTAAAGAAAAATTTTACTTTGCTTTTCTTACATTGATCTAATATATCAAGCACCCAATCTTCGTTCATAAGTCTAGGATGATGGCCACTTTCACCCCCAACGATTACCCAATCAATACCTTTAAGTTTTAAATTTGGAAGAGCTCCTATTAATGGCTCACAGGAAAGAAATTTTACTCTGGCATCGGTCATTAATAAATCACTTATCCTTTGGGTTACCTTCTCATTTTCTACCGATACGCCCATCCATATATTATGTCCCCATTCCAGTTTCTTATTATATTTTAAAAGAACATCACTACGTTTAGTAAGAACCTGAAATACATGCTGGGGATTATCATTCATTACATCGAATACCTTTTTAATGAATTCAAAAGGAATATCCTTATGGAATAAATCACTCATTGAGTTGACAAAGACAATTTTGGGTTGTTTCCATGAATATGGAATTTGCAGTGCAGGTTCATGCATTGCAAGCTGAAAGCCTTCTGCATATTTTTCAATCCCCATCGCTTTTAATCTTTTTGCCATTATCTCAGCATAGCAATGTTTGCATCCGGCTGAAATTTTATTACAACCGGTGGTGGGATTCCAAGTCATTTCAGTCCATTCAATCTGTGATTGTGCCATAATCAAATAATTTTAAATGTGACTATTTTATTTCCTAATGATTGTCCTTTCTTAAAATGATCATAATTAATATAAAAAGTTCCTGCTTTTTTAAGCGGGATTTCGTTTTCTAAAACTTCCAATATTCTACTCTTCTGCCATGAGGTTAATACTTCGACAGCATGTTTGGGAAGAAATCCTGCATGTAACGTAAACTTATAAATTTCAAGATTTGTTTTTGGTGAGGCTCTTAGATAATTTTCGAGAATATTTTCAAATGGATGCGGATCAAGAGCGTCAAATAAAGTTGGCTGGTCTCTTTTAAACGTCCACTGCATTCCAGATTTTCGATCCATCTCCCATTTTGCTTCAAGCATTTTTTCAAATCCTCTTATATGTGACGAGAAAAAGAATAAAGAAAATACTGTTGAGGCGTCTTTTTGAATTCTAAATGTATCAACAAAAAAATCATTACCTAAAAAATTCCTGAATGCATCTGTCAATTTCTCAATAAATTCATAAGGTGATTGACATTGTTTCCATTCATCAATAGGTATTAGTTCCGCGATAAAATCCTTTACAGGCAATTCTTCATTAAAACGATACATGAATTGTATAGGTAACCACATCAAAACTTCTGATTTCTTACTTGCTAAAAGTGCTTTTATTTGTGTTGCTTTAATATGCTTGTATCCGTATGGGTCAATAAAAATAAATGCTTTTTCCTGACCTAATTTTTCAATGATGGAAATTACTTCAACCACTTTAGTTGTATAATCCGTCGTCGAATAAGATAAAGGTCCATAAAATGGCTTGTGCAGTTCTTCTTCCGCTACTACATTTCTCAACTTTTCTATTTTTTGGGGGACAATATCATTGAAATTGCAGTCAATTTGCGGTGGTCCAGTTCGAGTTCCTCGATTTAAATACAGATCTTTTAATGCTTTTAAAATTATCAACGGACTTCCATGAGCTCCGTTACTGTATAATCCCTCTCCACAAAAAAGATCAAATATTTTGATTCCATTTATGTAAGGCAAATTTGATATAATGTTCAAATATCGGTCAAGGTATAATCCAAGTAATTTTACTTTTGCTTGGGAGTGTTCAGGTAATGGTTCATCATTATTTGCTTCCATTGGAATAGTTTTCTATTTTTTTGATATATTTTAAATTTTACCCAATGGTTATTTATGCCCATTCACTAAACGATCTTATCTGAATTGCATTATATACTCTTACTCGTTTATATCAAAAATTACGAATATTGGTTAACTATATTGAACAACTAAGAGTATTCATTTATAAATTTTGGAAGCGATTCATGTAATGATCAATTTATGGAATTTTGGTTGACTATTTATAAATTAATCAAATGCCCAAGCGTTCGAAGTCTACAGATTTTGTGCCTTCGATGATTTCGCGGAGGCCGACGTTATAATAAGTCTGAGTGGTTTGTTCTTTTTCATGTCCCATCATTTTTGAAAGAATTGGTCTTTCAGCGCCGAAACGAATCCACATTTGTGCGTTGGTATGCCTTGCAGTCTTATTGCTAAGTGCCCTGAAAATAGCTGCTTTTTTGGCAAGCAATTTCAGGTTACGATTATATGGCTGCACTTTAATAAATATTTCTTTTCGAAAAAGCTGATCATTAGCCGGATCTTTATCACAGTAACGATTTATAATTTTAGCAGCATGTGGAAATTTAAATAGCGGAATGATCGTTGGGTTCCCATTTTTGTTTCGCTTGCCAATAATGTAATGCCCTTGTTCAATATCGTTAAAGAGCTGATCTTTCTTTAGAGTTTGCAGGTCTTTATAATAAAAGCCGGTATATACCTGGAACAAAAAAACATCCCGATCCCTTTTCAGGCTTTTTTCTTTTTTTCGAAACACCAGGGATTTTAATTTCTTTATTTCTTCGATTTCTAGGTGTTGTCCTTCCCGTTTATTGGGAATACTGATTTTTATTTCTTCAAAATAGTTTTCAACTTCCCTCGGGTCTAAGAAATGATCTTTTTTTGCTGCATGTTTAACAACCACTTTGAGTTTATCGAAATACGATTTAATGGTTGCGGACGCCATTTTTCCTTTTCTTCCTTTCAGATTTGCGAGATAATTTTTAAATCGCGCAATAAGCGTCTCATCAATTTCTGAGAAAAATATTTTTGATTGAAAATTATCGAGGTGCATAAGACAAGCCCTGTATTTTTCCCATGTCACTTCATCGAGTTTCACCGTCGCCGGAGGATGCTTTATATAATTTTTGAAATAGTCATTGAAAAGATTTCGCTCACCATGTATCAGCAATTCTTTTTCAATTGCATAAAAAGTAACCGGCTTATTCTGGATATAATATCGCTTTATGAGTTCGTTTAGTTTATGAATTGTTTCTGCAATCCTAGAATTGATCTCAAAAAAGAAAGGGTGATCATCTTTCACCCAGTGATTGTCTGCGCCCATCCATTGATCAGCATACAATTTGGCGGGCAATATCACGTGATAATGACGCGGACGTTCGCCAGAGAGAGATATACAAATATGAACCGGGTAAGAACCACTCTTATTTGTTTTTTTCCGCCAATTATATTTGACAGAAATAGTAGGAAGCCGAATCATCGTTTTCACTTTTCTAAATTATCCGGCACTGCTTCTACCCGGTGATTCTCCATCATCTTCAGCACGTCACTCAATAAATAATACACTTTTCCCGGCTTGCTGTACGTGATCATATTTTTTGCACGAAGCGATGCAGTCGTGCGTTCGGAGACCTTGAGTAACTGACGTAGGTCAACATCATCTAAAATAACTTCGTGTGCGGGGCGGTGATTCCTGCTCATTTCTTCGCGAATGAGCGCTAAAATTTCTTTGAGATAGCTATCTTCTTTTTTACCATTATTTTCATTTATCATATCCAGGCTTTTGATCTATTTATACCATTTCCTTAGTTTATCATCCAAATCCCAAGCGGAGGGATTTCTGTGTGTTTTAAAATCAATCAATTTTTCAAAATAGGCACGATCTACCAATTGTTCCCTGTAACGATTTGCAAAACCACCCACAAGATGGACACGGATCGTATGTTCTCCACGGCGCACATCATGTTCAATTTCTTTCACATAAAAATAATTACGTCCGACTTTTGCTTTAATAAACCAAAAATCGAATCGCTCGTGTAAACGGGGTGTAACCATCAATCCCATATTTACCACAGCAAACTGCTCGCGATTATTAAACCAGAGTTCATGCGATATGGCTCCTGCTTTAAACAAGGCGGGCATTTCTTCATTCAAATCAAGAATATCTTCATAGATCAGCACGATCCATTTTGTAATTTTTGCGGGATCTGCACCAAATTCTTTTGCAATATTTCTGATGACGATTCTCTTTTCAATTTCGAAGAAATCTTTTTGTAGTAACCATTGCAGAAATTCAGAATACGCACCGGGTCTGTTCTTTAATAAAATTTCACACCACCCTGGCATTTCAGCAAGGCAATGAAATATCTGTTTTGTAGAAGCTTCGAGTGGCGAACTCATAAAATTTTTTGTGCCATTCTTGTTTAGTTTTCAAAATAATTTTCAAGCGCGTTGATAGCTGATCGAATTCCATCTTGGCCATTTATCATTTCGCCTGTGTTCCGCGCATTTTTTTTGAGTTGGGGCGTTTCTGCTTTTTCGATTGCATCTAATAATTTTCGCGTCGTTAATTTTCTAAATGGAATGTGAACGCCGAGTTTTCTTTTGTCAATCAATTTTCCCCATAGTGGTTGGTCGGCGAAAATAGAAATGATTATGGGAGAAATTTTTGCTTTTAAAGTTGCAGCGATGGTGCCGATGCCACCGTGAATAATCGCGGCTTTGCATTGCGGAAAAAGCCATTCATGGTTTGCATGTTTAATGATAAAGAGATTTTCATGGCGCGGAAGGTTTAGGAGATCCGACCAACCCGTGCAAAAAATGAATCGATGATCGGTAGTATTAATAATTTCCTTGAGAATTTTTGAAAGCAATTCGGGATTAGGGATCGGTATGCTACCAAAACCAATATAGATCGGTGGCTCGCCATTCTTGAGCCAGGTTTCAAGACCAACAATTGGCAGTTCATCTTTTATTTGATCTTTTCTTTTTGATCCAGGTATAGTTAAGAACCCGGTTATTTGGATCTCTTCCGGCCAATCTTTGGGTCTCGCGATCAGTGATGGGCTGAAAGCATGCAGGTTCAGGATCTTTTGATCCGCGATTTTTTTTAATACAGATTTTTCGAACGGTGGCAAACGTAATGATGTCCGGTGTTCATTAATATCTTTTTTATTCAATTGCCAGTAAACATAACGGACAAGCTTATACGTAAATAAATTATACAAAGGGAAATTAAAAAGATCAAATCCGGCAAATGGAAATTCTTTGGTGGGAATGGCGGGCACACTGAGTTGAATGATCGCCCAATTCTTATGTAGTTTTTCTGCAATGGAATGCACCCATACCAAAGTGAGCGGACTTGCGATCAGCACATCTGCTTCGCGTGCGCCTCTCAGCATATTGGCATTTACCTGTGGCTGAATGGTCCGCATCAGCTTTTTCATTTCGCGCAAATAGGAAACCATATTACCTGAACGCAATAACTTAGAGATTTTTGGAGAACGAACCATATCTTCCATATTTCCTGCGAGCGGAAAAAAATTTATGCCATGGCCTTCTACAAAATCTTTGAAATTTTCATTGGCAAGCAGCGTCACTTCATGTCCACGTTCCTGTAAACCAAGTGCGAGCGCAACATAGGGTTGTACATCTCCTCTTGATCCATAGGTCACGATTCCGTAATGCATAATCTTTCTTTTTGATCTTTTAATGAAAAAAACGTTCTTTATATAACGGTCATGATCAACCGATAATTTTTTCTGAAATTAACTGGCGCATTGCTTTTAAACAGGTCTCATTCGCTTCGTGGTTGCCGATGCTTAACCGGATGCAACCGGGAAGCCCGAAGACGTCTGTAGTTCTGACCATAACCCCTGCATCCAACATATCATTTGCAAACTCCACGTTATCATAAGGCGGGATCAGCAAAATGAAATTAGAGTCTGATGGCCAAAAATGAATTTGCATATCATCCAGCTGGTCATAGAGCCAGCGTTTTTCCGCGCGAATCATTTTTTGGGTGGCGAGCAAATGCGAAGTATCCTTAAGCGCCGCCATAGCTGCTGCGGTAGAGAGTGCATTGATCATAAAAGGTCTCCGGAACCGGTTGATGTAAGCGGCAATTTCCGCTGTCGCATAGGCATATGCTATGCGCATACCGGCCAGTCCATACGCTTTTGAAAAACTATTGAGTCCGATAATATTGACATCCCTGTCTGCATATTCTGCAGCCGTCACAAAATTCTTGTCACTCGCAAAGTGGCGGTACACTTCGTCAAAGACGATCACTACATCATCGGGCAAATGCCGGATCAATTCATCCATTGCTGTTTTTGGAATAATGGAGCCAGTCGGATTATTCGGACTGCTTAAAAAAATAATTCTTGTATTTTCCGTTACAGCATCCAATATTTTTTTTGTGTCAAGCGAAAAATCGTCGGGGTCAAGCGGAATGTCAATCACTGTTGCTCCCTGCAATTCTGCAAAATTTTTGTATGCAAGAAAAGTTGGAGTAGAAATAATACACTCCAGACCGGGATCAAGAAAAGCGCGGCAGATCATGTCAAGGATCTCCAGACCGCTGTTTGCACAAATGAATTGATCCTGCGTCAGGGTATTTGAATAATGAGTTGCCAGGGCTTCTCTGAGTTTACTGTCATCCTGGTGCGTGTATTCGTGCAGCAGCTCTAAATTATTTTTGATCGCCTGCATCGCTTTTGGCGAAGGACCGATAGGGTTCTCATTGCTCGATAATTTGACAATATTTTTATTCCCTTCCTTGCGCGTCGAACCACCACGGTAAGATTCACTTTCGAGAATATGTTTTTTATAAAGCATGTTCGGGGATTTTATTTTGCCTGAGCAAAACCTGCCAGGCAGCTTCTATTTTATTTTCTTCCATCAACTCACGGGCATACTCATGTAATTTTTTGGAAAGGCTTTCGTCTTTTAAATATTTCGTGAGCGCTTCTAACCGTTCATCGCGAAATGCCGGATCTTTTGCAGGAAGTTTTGCAAGACTTGCAAGCCTTGCGAGTTGGTTGCCCGTTAAGTGATCACTATGCCGAATGAATTCTGGTAAAGCATCAATGCCCATCGGTAGATCGTTTATTGGTTTTGTAATTTTAAAAAGATTGTCGCAGGAAATTTTTGCATACCAGTCGCCGCCCAGTCTTGCGACATGATGTATTTTTTGCTGATCTATTTTATTATTGCCGTCAAGAATTTTTTCATGGATATGCATCACCAGCACTTCGCAGATGATCAGTGTTCCTGCGCCGCCTTTTTCTCCCAGCGGTTTTATTTGTTTGACCTTGCATTCGAGTTTAATGGGGCTCTCTTTGACCATCAGAGGACTCACTCGCGTTGCCGGTTCAGGCGTAAATCCGGCTTTCAAAAATTCATTGGTGTGTTTTGGATATTCTGTACTAGATAAATTGGTTTGATGCACCATATCATAATCCACAATATGAATTACAGCTTCCGGCACTTCATAGATATTTTCTCGAGAATGTTTGGTTTCATTGTTGCGCACTTTTCTAAGCGGTGAAAAAATTATTATAGGTGGACTTGCAGAAAATAAATTGAAATAACTAAAGGGTGCGAGATTCGAGTTGCCATCTTTATCAATTGTAGAAACAAGACCGATTGGTCGCGGCGCGATCGCTGCTTGCAAAAAATCCATTTTATCTTTTAAAGAAATATCTTTCAGTTCAATGATCATTTTTATAAAAGATTATTTTTTTTCGGAAATACAATTTTTGGTTTGTGCGTGATTGCCTCTGCTACTCCCACGATCGCATAAGAAAGAATGATAACGACATCACCTACTTCTCCCTTTCTTGCGGCAGGTCCGTTCAGGCAACAAACTCCTGATCCGCGTTTTCCTTTGATGAGATAAGTTTCAATCCGCTCGCCGTTATTGCAATTAACTACGTGTATCTTTTCATGTTCGATCATTGCAGCAGCCTCCATCAGTTCTTCATCGAGCGTAAGACTTCCAACATAACCAAGATTCGCTTCCGTGATCACCGCGTGATGCACTTTTGACTTGAGCATTTCGATCAGCATATTTATTTTTTATTTTTCGTTCCAGGTTTTAGAATAGTCCAGGTTTTCATTTAAGCAAGCGGGAAGTAGGCAATGATTTATAGGAGATTTTCAGAATTATATTTTTTAAGTTCTTCTAAAACAAATTTTTTGTACTTCTCGTAGCCAATCATATTCGTAAGTAACCAATCATGAGATGTCGCAGTTTGCTGATCCATGTCAAAAACGTTTGCATGTGCAATATTGCTTCCATCACTATTACTTCGCAAAAAATATCTATGATCCCGATCTGTTTTTTTGCTATGGATATAATTAAAAAATTCATGATAGCTACCAAAAAATTTATTTAATCTTCCGAGTTCACCTTCCCAGAAATTGATTTGCGATTGTGTGTCGCCCAAAGGCAGAAAAAGTATTGCGTGATATCGTTGCGTGTAATATTCTATCTCACCCGTAAAACGTGGTTTGATATTTTTGAAAAAATTAATTTCTTCTTCTTCACTGGCAAATCCTTCCTGTTTTATTTTTTCTTTTAGTTTATTCCAATGGTCTATACCGCAACGAAAACAGAATTCCATTTTTTCTTTATCGTCCGTATTTTTATTTAGAATAATTTTCAGATCGCGTATAAACTCTTCATATAATGCAAGAAAATTAGCGTTCATGTTTCATGGTGTTGGATTCTTTGCTTTCTAATAACTGGAGTTCAACAATGCCGCGCATTTTTTCCAGCATATTCTTCGTATGTGGAATTCTGTCTTTTTCAATTAAACAATAGATCATCAGGTTTGCTTCGCCGCCCTCAATTGCGTTCATATGCATCGAGTCCACAATGATTTTTCTCGCAGCAAAAAAATCCACGAGTCTTTCCATGGTCTGCAGAGGCATTTCGATTTTCAGGATCAAAATACAGTGTCGCTTTACAAATTCTACAAATAGATGGCCCATCAGAAATATTTATACATTTTAAAAAAGCAGGCGAACTAGAAAGAACACCTGGATCGTAACTACCAACTATAGCTACACATGAGAAAAATTTTTGTGCTCAAAAACAATTGTTGGTTTTTCATAATTTTTTTAAAAGAGGGAAATATGGAAATATCTCCCGGATGAGAATAGTG
>DATHPY010000298.1:0-3188 GCA_035483315.1 Puia sp.
GGATACAGCATTAGTGAGAAAAGTAGGTATTGCTTTTGGAAGTGAAGTGCATGATTATGGAATTGATGTTTTATTAGGACCGGCATTAAATATTCATCGCAATCCGTTGGGCGGGAGAAATTTTGAATATTATTCTGAAGATCCTTTAGTCGCCGGTTCAATGACGGCTGCAATTGTAAATGGAATTCAATCTAACGGAGTCGGAACTTCTATAAAACATTTCGCTGCAAATAACCAGGAGACAAATAGAAATTCTGTAAACACGGTCGTTAGTGAAAGAACATTGAGAGAAATTTATTTAAAAGGTTTTGAAATTGCAATCAAAAAATCTCAACCGTGGACGGTCATGTCTTCTTACAATAAAATAAACGGTACTTATGCTTCCGAGAGCAGGGAATTATTAACGAATGTTTTGAGAGGAGAATGGAAATTTAAAGGTTTTGTAATGACGGATTGGTTTGGCGGAAAAGATGCGGTTGCACAAATGAATTCAGGGAATGATTTACTGATGCCTGGAAATCCAAACCAGGCAAAAGCTGTGCTGGATGCGATCAATAACAGAACGATAAGCAAAGTGCAAATTGATGAGAATGTAGAAAGAATTTTGAAAATTATTTTGAAGTCACCTTCTTTTAAAAAGTATAAAAATTCTGATAAACCAGATTTGAAAAAAGATGCGCAAGTAACGCGTACCGCAGCAGCAGAAGGAATGGTTCTACTAAAGAATGAATCCGGCGCTCTCCCATTAAAAACAAAAAATATTGCGCTATTTGGAAATACTTCTTATGATATCATCGCAGGTGGTACAGGAAGCGGCGATGTAAATAAAGCGTATATTGTTTCTCTTGTTGAAGGTTTGACAAATGCAGGATATAACGTTAACGCACCTCTCAAAAATACTTATTCAACCTATATTGCTGATCAAAAAGCAAAAAGACCGAAACCAAGATTTTTCTTTATGCTTCCGCCTCCTATTCCTGAATTAATTCTGGATGACAATACATTGCAGCAAGAAGCGAATGATGCAGATGTTGCCGTAATTACATTGGGAAGAAATGCGGGTGAAGGCGCTGACAGAAAAGTTGAAAATGATTTTAATCTTTCAGATACAGAGCACATCTTGATAAAAAGTATTGCAACAGCTTTTCATTCAAAGGGGAAAAAAGTTTTGGTGGTATTGAATATCGGCGGAGTGATTGAAGTGACGAGTTGGAAAGATGATGTTGATGCCATTCTTCTTGCATGGCAACCAGGGCTCGAAGCAGGAAATTCAATTGCAGATGTCATCAGCGGAAAAGTAAATCCGTCGGGAAAATTGGCAACTACATTTCCTGTTGCTTATACTGACGTTCCTTCTGCTAAAAATTTCCCGGGAAAAGAATTGCCACAGGAAAATAAACAACCTGCAAACGTCGGACCTTTTTCAAGCAAGCCATCCGAAGTTACTTATGAAGATGGAATTTATGTTGGCTATCGTTATTACAATACGTTCAATGTAAAACCTGCCTATGAATTTGGTTATGGATTATCATACACAAATTTCAGTTACGGCAATCTTAAACTCAGTTCTTCAAATTTTGTAAATAAGATCACGGCAACGATAACAATCACCAACAAAGGAAATGTCGCCGGAAAAGAAGTCGCAGAATTATACATCAGCGCGCCTGCACAAAAATTAGATAAGCCTTCTGAGGAATTAAAAGCTTTTGCAAAAACAAGATTACTGAAACCTGGAGGATCACAAACATTGACGTTTGCGATCAATGCATCTGATCTCGCTTCGTTCGATACAAATAGTTCATCGTGGATAGTAGAAGCAGGGAAATATATAGTGAAGGTTGGTTCTTCATCAATAAATTTTAAATCATCTGCAACATTTGATCTTACAAAAGAAATTACTACGGAAAAAGATAAAAAAGAACTGGCGCCACAAGTTGGTATCAGCGAATTAAAAAAATAAGCCCTGATTTCCTCAGCTGCAGCATTGTTTTTAAAACGTATTGCAGCTTTTTATTTGTTTTAATGAAAAAATAATTTCACAATAAACCCGCTTGATTTTTTAACTTCCCAAAAAAATTATGCTTGTCATTCAACCAAAGAAAACCATTTTCCTATTTCTTCTGCCTATTACGGTTGTTGGATTTAGTCAAACGCAAAAATTTCCTGAAGTAATTAAAGTTGATGGTGGTTTGATATCAGGAACGAATAATTTGACCAAGGATATTCATGTTTATAAAGGAATTCCATTTGCTGCCCCGCCGATTAATAATTTACGCTGGCGAGAACCGCAACCCGTAATTGCATGGAGCGGAATAAAAAAATGCGATGCTTTTTCCGCAAGTCCAATGCAAAGCAAACCAGTTCCCTTTGGTGTGTATACGAAAGAATTTTTAATTCCTGAATCACCAATAAGTGAAGATTGTTTGTATCTGAATATCTGGACGGGCGCGAAATCATCTTCTGAAAAAAGACCGGTGATCGTTTGGATCTATGGCGGTGGATTTGTGAGTGGTGGAACAGCTTGCCCGATTTACGATGGCGAAGCAATGGCAAAAAAAGGAATTGTATTTGTCAGTATAAATTATCGTGTTGGCGTTTTTGGTTTTTTTGCGCATCCTGAACTGACAAAAGAATCCGGTCATAATGCTTCCGGAAATTATGGATTGATGGATCAGATCGCTGCATTAAAATGGGTGAAGAAAAATATTGCTGCCTTCGGCGGAAACCCGGATAACGTTACCATCGCCGGGCAATCAGCCGGCGCTGTAAGTGTAAATGAACTTGTAGCTTCGCCACTTTGCAAAGGGTTATTTGAACATGCAATTGCAGAAAGTGGAGCGGCATTTATTAATGGCATGATTCACACCGGAACATTGAAACAAGCGGAAGAAGATGGTTCAAAAATTGCGCAATCGTTCCAGGCTACTTCAATTAATGATCTCAGGAAAATCTCTGCCGAAGAATTATTGATGAAAGCCTGGGGCGGAGGAACGATCGTTGATGGTTACGTATTACCAGACCCCATCGCAAATATTTTTGCAGCAGGAAAACAAAACGATGTTGATGTAATTACCGGCTGGAATGATGATGACGCTTTTATCGGATCATTAAAAAACGCAGAAGATTTTAAAAAAGAAGCAAAGGAAAAATATGGGAATGATGCAGAAACATTTTTAAAATATTATCCA
>DATHPY010000299.1:0-2283 GCA_035483315.1 Puia sp.
TATTTATAATCAATCCTTTACCAAAGTCCCCACTTTTTCGCCGGTAATAACCTTCATTAAATTGCCAGGTTTGTTCATATCAAAAACAATGATCGGCAATTTATTCTCCATGCAAAGCGTAAATGCTGTCATGTCCATAACGCGCAAATTTTTCGAAATGCATTCCTGGAAGGTTACTACATCATATTTTTTTGCGTTTGGATCTTTTTCAGGATCAGCAGTGTAAATTCCATTTACGCGCGTGCCTTTTAAAATTACATTCGCATTAATTTCAATTGCCCGCAACGAACCAGCGGTGTCTGTAGTAAAATATGGATTACCTGTTCCTGCTCCAAAAATTACCACGCGGCCTTTTTCAACATGTCGAATTGCTCTGCGGCGAATATAAGGTTCAGCAACCTGTTCCATTTTAATTGCACTTTGCAAGCGCGTGTACACGCCAATTTTTTCAAGTCCTGCCTGCAACGCCATTCCATTAATAACAGTTGCTAACATTCCCATATAATCTCCGTGTGCGCGCTCAATGCCGGTTTCAGCTTCATTCATTCCGCGATAAATATTTCCGCCGCCAATTACTATGGCAACCTGCACTCCAAGGTTGACAACACCTTTAATATCCTGAGCGTATTGTGCGATCACGCTATTATCAAACCCAAAATTTTTATCTCCCATGAGGGCTTCGCCGGATAATTTCAACAGAACACGTTTGTATTTTGGCAACATAATCTGATATACGATTTACAATGTTAGATGTACGATTTGTCTATATTCGGTTATACTTTACTGTTAGTTTATTAAGAAAGATGGAACGCGCATTCGAAAAATCATAATCATCCCAAAAAGTCGGAGTTCTACTTTCTTAATTTTACAAATCTAAATAAATACGGACATAAAAAAAGAGAGTAATCAACTCTCTTTCAATTTTGTTTATCCTAACTGAACTCTTTTGAATGCAGTCACTTTGACTGCAGGGTCAATACTTTTCAGATAATCGCCAACAGTTTTTGTTGCATCTTTTACATAAACTTGTGCAAGCAAAGTGTTTTCTTTAAAGAAGGCATTCAGTTTGCCGACCGCAATTTTATCAATCATTTCATCTGGCTTTCCGGCCATTTTAGGATCGTTCTTAATCTGATCGGTAACAATTGCTTTTTCCCTTGCAATCATTTCTGCTGATATAGATTCCGGATCAACCGCGACGGGATTCATCGCTGCGATCTGCATTGCCAGATCTTTCCCGGCTTCGAGAACAGGAGCCGAATTTTTTGTTAATCCAACCAAAACACCCATTCTATATGCACCATGAATATATGCAGCAACACCATCAGCATCCACACGCTCAAAACGGGCAAGCTGAATTTTTTCACCGATCTTCGCAACCTGGTCATTGATCTTATCTGCAATAGAAACGCCATCGAGTTTTGCATTCTGCAATTCTTCTAATGACTTTAAATTATTTTTGATAGCAACTTCCATGATACTTTTTGCAAAATCACCAAAGTCAGAATTCTTTGCAACGAAATCAGTTTCGCACGCAAGGGTAATGATAAAACCGGTTTTATTATCAGCAGTTGTTTTTGCAATAATTACTCCTTCTTTTGCTTCTCTGTCGCTGCGAAGTGCAGCAACTTTCTGTCCTTTTTTGCGGAGATAATCTATTGCCTTTTCAAAATCGCCATCACTTTCTACCAATGCTTTTCTGCAATCCATCATTCCTGCACCTGTTGTCTGTCGCAGCTTATTAATTTCTGCTGCTGTTATTGTTGCTGTTGACATATTTTTTAGTTTGAAAATTTGAAATAAAAAATTTGAAATGATCTTTATCAATGAGAATTAAAAAGACATCACATCAAATTGCTTAATAAATAATAAATATAAGCCTACAGTAAAATTATCTTGTATTAGTGCGTCTTGGAGGACCACCGCCACCAACTCTGCGTCTCGGAGCGCCGCCGCTACCAGAGCCGGCTCCTCTTTTTTCACTTTTGCCTCTGCCTCCTTCATTCTCTGCTTCCGCTAACAAACGAGCCGCTTTCTTTTCGTTTTCATCTGCAGTAACATCTTCCACATCTTCTTCTTTTGCGGCTTGTCTTTCTGCAAGTCCTTCTGCAATTGCAGCGGTAATATAATTAGCGATGATTGCGATTGATTTTGTCGCGTCATCATTTGCAGGAATTGGAAAATCAACTTTATTAGGATCGCAGTTTGTATCAACCATTCCAAAAGTAGTAATGCCAAGACGAATTGCTTCTGCCAATGCGATGTGCTCGTGACCAATATCTA
>DATHPY010000300.1:0-2988 GCA_035483315.1 Puia sp.
AAAATATAAAATCAGAAAATTTTAAACTGTATTGTCAAAATTGTAACGACTTATTATTCTGCAATAATGAAACCAACGATCCTAAATTGTATAATTCGGCAGATGAAAAAAAATATTATAAAGATGGAATTAATGATCACATCGTTAACAGTCTGCCTGCAATTAACCCCGATCGCGGCGGTACAAAGGCATCTGCGAATTATGATCTGACGATCAGCGCCAGGCAATCTCAAACAATCAGACTTCGCTTATCAAATAAAAATTTTGACAACGCTTTTTCAGATTTTGAAAATATTTTTTCGCAACGCATTGATGAAACAAATATTTTTTATGCAGACGTTCAAAAACAAATAACAAACGACGATGAAAAAATGGTGCAGCGCCAGGCATTTGCAGGAATGTTATGGTGCAAACAATTTTATTATTATGACGTAGAACAATGGCTGCAGGGAGATCCATCTCAGCCAAAGCCGTCACCAGAGCGGTTTAACGGAAGAAATAAAGAGTGGCGGCATTTGAATAATGCAGATATCATTTCGATGCCCGACAAATGGGAATATCCATGGTATGCTGCATGGGATCTTGCTTTTCATTGCATCTCTCTTGCTTTGATAGATTCTGAATTTGCAAAAAAGCAATTGACATTACTTACGCACGAATGGTACATGCATCCCAACGGACAATTGCCCGCGTATGAATGGTCTTTTAGTGATACAAACCCTCCGGTGCATGCCTGGGCTGCATGCAGAATTCACGATATTGATAAGCAAAACAATAACGGAAAAGGCGACAATGTTTTTTTGGAAACTATTTTTCACAAACTGATAATCAATTTCACATGGTGGGTTAATAGAAAAGATGCGGAAGGCAATAATATTTTTGAAGGTGGTTTTTTGGGAATGGATAATATCAGTTTGTTTGATAGAAATACAAAGTTGCCCGGCGGCGCGCGACTTGAGCAATCGGATGGGACAAGTTGGATGGCGATGTATTCACTCAACCTTATGCGCATGGCATTGGAGCTTGCAGTAATAAACCCGGTTTACCAGGATATGGCGACAAAATTTTTTGAACACTTCTTATACATCGCCGCAGCAATGGCTAACATGGGTGAAAATAATTGCGGTTTGTGGGATGATGAGGATGAATTTTTTTACGATGTGATCCGTCTTCCAAATGATGGCGTTATCAAATTAAAAATTCGTTCCATGGTAAGTCTGATTCCTTTATTTGCAGTAGAAGTTTTGGATGAGGAATCAGTGCTCGCTCAACCCTTATTCTTGGAAAGAATGAGATGGTTTCTGGATAACCGCCCGGACCTTGCCAGTTTAGTTTCACGCTGGCACGAAAAAGGAATAAATGAAAAACATTTGCTGTCTTTATTGCGTGGTCACCGGATGAAAAGAATTTTATACCGCATGCTTGATGAAACTGAATTTTTGAGTGAGTTCGGAGTTCGTTCGTTATCAAAATATCATGAGCAACATCCTTACGGGTTAAATATTGACGGGCAAACGTTCAGTGTACAGTACACTCCGGGAGAATCAACTATCCCACTTTTTGGCGGAAATTCAAACTGGCGCGGACCGGTATGGATGCCCGTTAATTTTCTCATCATCGAATCTCTGCGGCGTTTTCATGATTATTATGGCGATGATTTTACAGTGGAATATCCAACCAATTCCGGAAAATATCTTTCATTGAATGAAATCGCCAATGAATTATCAAAACGGTTATCGAAATTATTTTTGCGCGACGATAACGGCAGACGCGCAATATTCGGCGACAATGATAAATTGCAATTTGATGCAAACTTTAATAACTACGTTTTATTCTACGAATATTTTCACGGCGATAATGGAAGAGGCGTTGGCGCGTCGCACCAAACAGGATGGACAGGTTTAATAGCGAGATTATTGCAAACGAAATAAAAGGAAAATCATGAGTTAAACAGGAAATCTCACGCAAAGGTACCAAGGTTTCTTCACCTACTTATTTGCTTTGCGTGAAATAAAAATTGTATCTACCGCCTTAAAGATTCATTAACCGAATTTAGCATTTCTTTTCTCCTGCATATTTCTAATTTGGCTGCAAATTTTTTGTTATGAAAATGATGCTTACATTTTCTGCGTTCGTAAGTTGCATAATATTCCTGGCAAGCTGTTCTCCGCAACTTGCACCTGTAGGACATTACCAGGATACCAACATCACTGCAGATGGAGATGCAAATGATTGGGGACTTCCGCTGCGGTTTAGCAATGTTTCTCACTCTTTCCAATATTCGGTAAGCAACGACAAAAAAAATATTTACATCTGTATTTTGACAAATGATCCTGGCACGGAGTTGCAGATGCTGCGCTCCGGTATAAATATATATTTTGATCCCAAAGGAGAAAAAAATAAAAATATCAGTCTTGAATTTCCTGTAGGTAAACCCGAAGAAAATAATTACAATAACGGCGACCCTATTACTGCTTCAACTACAAAAATGACGGAGGATCAATTATTATTGAAATCTAATTATTATAATACAACAGGTTTTGTAAATATAGAAAACGGGCAATTTGATATTACTGATAAAAAAAGCAACATGCAGGTTGCCATAAAAATGCATGATGACAGTACGCTTGTTTATGAAGCTATTGTTCCGGTTAGCGACATTCCCGGCATTGATCCAAATAAAAAAAGCACAAGTAAGAATTTTAGTATAGGCATCACCGTTAATACGCCTCGTTACAGAAGAAGCGGCAATAATGGTTCATCTCGCCCATCGTTTGGATTGCATGGTATGCGATTTGGCGGCGGTGGCGGCAGAGGCGGTTCTCAAAGAAATCAACAACCAAAAGAAGAAACTGAATGGTACCAGTTTCGCCTTGCGTTTAATAATAACGCTAAATAATTGTTTTCGGCAAAACTAATTTGGTTCCGTCATTAAGAATTTGGCTGAAAATATTTTCATTTTGTTCAGGCATTCCTGCTCTTCTGCAT
>DATHPY010000301.1:0-5226 GCA_035483315.1 Puia sp.
AATTTTTGAAAGCTTCATCAGTTCGGAACGACTGACTGAGATCGGGCTGACAAAAGCATTGAGATTCCAGACCTGGAACATCGCCATGTACAAACAGATATGCGTTACCGTTATACGATCGTCTGTAATTATCCTGCCATAAAAAATGGTAAGCTGCGGTAAATACATCACAGAGAATTTTTCTTTTGCGGTAATTTGCCTTCGAGCATTTTTTCAATATCTGCATGCTTATAAAAATAAATACCCCCGATCTTCGCAACACGCAAATGATTTTCTGCACGCAACTTGGTGAGCGTCGTTTCGGAAATCCCCAGCATCTTGCGCACTTCGCGGGACTTCAGCCATTGCTTTTGCGGAGGAGAGATCATCGCACTGAGTAATTTCCCAATGTCCATCATCATCCGTTCACGGAATTCTTCGAGGTCTTTTTTGGTAATAAATTCTACTTCCATACAGCGCCATTATCAATTCACGAATAGAAAATCAAATTGTAATTATTTATCCCGATATACTAACGTCAATGCTCACCTGTTATCACTTATCTGTTCATCTGACGTTCGCGAGATTTTTTTTTATCAGGTTTCTTTTCCAGGTCATCATCTTTTGTGAGCTTTTTGCTGTTGTTTTTATTTTCAGGTTTTAATTCACTCGTCAATTCTTTTTTCAATTCCTGCTTCAGGTCCTGTTTAATTTCCATCTTCATTTCTTTTTGAAAAATCTTTTTCATCTCGCTGTCATAAAAATTGATCGCCTTCATTTGCGGATTCGCGGAAATAAATACTTTTTCACCTTTGCCAAAATGATCAACCATGATGCCGGCAAGATTACCTTTATATAGTGATGCGAGAAGCATCTTTTTACTTTCCTCGTTTTGTAGATCTTTGATCGGATATTTGGCAAGCGTTTTTTCCAGGTCGAACCCGTAATTCTGGTGGTATATTTTCAGCTCGTTATTGCCGCGCTTATCCAGGTTATCAAAATCAAGCTGCAGCCAGGCATGATATTTCTGACCACCTTTATTCATCATCTCTTTATGCACGGATCTTCCTTCAAGCAGGTTAAAGGCTTCTTTAAAAGTGATGTCCGACGCACGGTGATTGAGATAGAATGTCTGCTCGCGAAAAGTTTGTTCGCGTTCATTGGTCACACTTGCCGCATAACGGTTGAAAAAATACATCTCAGAATTCTCAGGCTTTCGGAAATATAGTTCGGCTTTCATTTTGTTGTCAGAAAACGCAGACTCTGTAGACAAGGTAAATTCAGGAAGCCCCTGCTGAAGTTGCGTCTTCAGCTGGTCATTTAATTTATCTCCAAATCCGAGATATTTCAAATTCCTTTCGAGGTACTCAAGATTTTGTTCGTTCATAATTGTATTATTTAGTGTTAATGAAATAGAGTGTTCTTGCTGAATTTTCGATAAGTGCCGGTAGACATCATCAATAGAATTTGCATGAAATAAGAAACAATCTTTTTTGTAAACCTGGCATAACGCAGCAAAATCAATGGCCTGAGATTTTTTTTCGAAAAGCGCAATATTCTCCTTATTAATAAGTGCATTGCCGTCATATGTCAACCAATTCTTATTTTTTTCCATCCCGGTTTGAATTTTTAACCAGGCTTCCGGATCTATTGAATAATTTTTTTCCATTGCCGTTGCTCAGGATTTAATTGATCTCGCTTTAAGGATCGCTTTGTGTGATACTACAAGCCTAAGCATTCGGCCGCCGTTCTTCTCACTCATTTGCACAATCATCTTTTTATCTTTTGAAAAAGTGAGCGGAGAAAATGCAAGCACAAATTGTTTTTTCTTTTTCCCGGGCACTGTCTCTAAAAATGTTTCGGGATAGAGCAGGGGGAGTTCGGTTTCCTGTATGGCGCTTCGCGCTGCTTTTTTCTTGTCTGCAATAAAACAGTGTAAATAATCCGGATGATAATCCAAAAATGAAAAGTTCTCTGCTTCAAAGGCAAACCACAAGACATTATCCTTGATATAAATTCCGTGAATGATCAGTTTCATGCCATCAGAAAATATCTGTCGATGCAGGAAATGTTTTTGTTTTAAAATAATTCGCGAATCATTGTCTAAAATGAAATCGTTTAATTTTTCGACTGTAAATTGAATTTGACTATTATCAATTTTTTCTCTTAAAGTGTTTGAATCATTTGCAAATGAAATATTTAATTGGGACGGATTTTTTTCATAGCTGATGATAAATGAAAATAATTTTCCGTCAGACGTGATCACGGATAAATTTGTTGACTGAAAATTTTCTCTCGCAGCTTTTACCTGTAAAATATTTTCCGCGCCACTTGCTTTTTGTGCGAGTACATCTCTTGACCCGCGGTCAACACTTTTAATCGAATAAGAAAAAATAATATTGGTGGTCTTGTTGCAACAAATGGATATGGGCAATGATTCAATGGTCGTTTGACAAAATGAACGAGAAAAAATTCCAAACAGAAAAACAAAGAGGGTAAGCATTTTCATAAAGTAAATTTATGTGGTGAGTTCATTTTTGATTACTGTCTTTTAATAAAACCTTGTACCCTGATTTTATCGTGACACGAATTAATTTTATTTTCCGGGATGCTAATGTCTTTGCCGCTTCAATACCCGCAAGCGCAGCCTGCGTACCAACAGATTGATCAACTGAATTAAGACCGAATGTACTTATCGCATCATCGGCAGATTGCTTGCTTACATCGCGATTGATAGAACCCGGAATATAAATCCCCTGCATGCCGTCCATATCATATACTTCGAGGGAAACCGGCAGAATATTATTTTGATAGCGCAAAGAATTGATCGCGATTTTTAATCGTTCGTTATTGAGCGAAGCAGTTCCATAAACAAATTCATCTTTAGGTATTTTAATTCCATTCACAAAAATGTCGTTGAGCAACCTGAGTTTAACGGCCGCACCAGAAATCAGTGTTTGCGATTCGGGAATAATCGCTTCGATTGCGTTTTGTTTTTCGTTTTGTGTTTTGTTTTCGTCGTCGCTTAATCCATAAAATGCATTCGAAGATTGCCCATGATTATTATTGCTGTCCAGTAGCGTTATATTATTATCATCGTGGCTTGTGGTGACCACAAAAGTTTGCGCTTTATTTTTTTCAGACAATTTTTTCATGCTGTCCTGCATTTTTTCGGGATGCTGGATGAGCATTACTTTGTCGAGCATATTATTGAGTTGGTTTACTTCGGGATCAGGCTCATTGTTTTTTGCGTTCATCATTTGCAGCATGTTTTGCAATTTATTCGCATCAGGATTTACAGAACTGTTTTTAGTATACTGTTCTTCATTTCCATTTTTTTGATACTGGGAATTATCTGAATAGTCTGCAGATGATTTTTTACTTAGCGCCTTTTTTAATTGCTCCAATTTCCTGATCACTCTTTGTTCGTTCGAATCGGCAGAGAAATTCGCGGGCGATGTTTGCAGTTTGGAATAATTCGGCTGATTAAATTTTGCAGCATTGTGCTGCAAAATATTTTGCAGTTGAACCGTTTCGTTTTTGAACGTATCGTTTGCATGAGGTTCCTTGGTATAATATGGATCGTTTTTTATTTCATCATGCCGTTTCGCAGAATCTTTATTCGCTTCCTCATAAATGCCCATCTTATCTTTTTCTTTTCCTTTTTTAAAATGGGCATCGGGCAGCATGGTATTAAATCCGGATTGCCGCCTCGCTCCATTAGTCGAAATATTTCCTTTGCCACCGCCAAGTGCAACAAAAAAAATGATCACAAAGGGCAAAATAAGCAAGGGTAAAATCGTCATGAATTTCCTTTGTCTTAAAAATTGCTGAGTATGCCCGATACTTTTTGCTTCCATAATTATTTTTTTAATTGGATGAAATAAATTTTTTCAAAAGCAAGAATACTGTCATAGAGATGTGGTCGCGTGTTCATGATCTCCGTATAACGCCCGATATTATTTATTTTAAGACTATCGAGATAATGTTTGAAATGTTCAATACGGTTGTAAGTGTCCTCATCAATTACAACACCTGGTTGGTGAAAATTCTTCCCTATATGATAAGGAATCGTGATTGGGTTAACGGGAAGATCATGCGGCAAAAATCTTCTGGTCACCGTAGCCACAATCACATAAATACTTATTGCGCCAAATAAAAAACAAAAGAGTGCCAGGATCATTTTCTTTTTGTTTGCAGAAAGCCTGGTATCAATGGCTGAAAGTTTTCCTGCTAACAATTTTTGTTTGTCGGTGATTTTTGTTTTTAAACTTCTGATGAGCATGATAAATTTTTTAACGGTTCTCTGTTTTTAAATCTTTGTTCTCAATGATCTCCCAACGCTCAATTAAAAAGCCATGAGAATTATTATCTGAGCGCTCGACATTACGCAAGTATCCTTCCGTGATCAGATTCCTGGTTACGATGGAGGTGGTGCGGATCAGTTTTTCCCTGGCAGTACACCGGAAATAAAATGGATAAGAATTAATGTTGATGAAAATGCTGTCAACTAAAATCATTTGCGAAATATTTCCGCTGATCAGATTGGTATAATAGCCGTTCTCTTTTAAATTGTCATATTGCTTTTTCGCTGACGCATCAGCGAGATAAAGGGCTTTGGTGATATTTGAAGCAATGACTTTTTCATCCGGGTCAAGGGTGAAAAAATAATGATGGAACATGCTGATGTGATCTCTCGCTTCCACAGGTATATTATCTTTTCTGTCCGCGCCGTATGCCTCGAGGGCTTTGCCGTTTGCGAGAATAAAAATGCGTTGTTGCGTTTCTGTTATTATTTTATGGTTTTCATACAGTGAAAAAACAGAAATAAAAAGGGTACAGATTATGAGGGACACTGAAAATATTTTGATATGCCTGAATGCGGAATTAATATTTTTTGCTTGCGTGAACATTACTGGTAAATAAATTTTTAAGAGTTATCATTATCTCCGCTTAACTTCTTTGCCATAAATCCTTCTTTAGTTTTTGAACCGCCGGAAGAACTGCTTTCGCGTTTTCCAAAATATCCCGAAACTTTTCTTCCTGCTGCCTTCATGGCTTCGTAGCTTATGTACGCTCCTTTCTGCGCAACATAAGAAGCGGTGTTAACTGTTGAACTGGCTGCAGAACTGAAAACACTGGTTGATTTATACAGGAGTGCATTACCCCCTCCGGCATGTATGATATAATTCGCAACCGATGGAACGGTGAAGTACCCGATATTGCCGATGATGAGAAATATTAAAT
>DATHPY010000302.1:0-2525 GCA_035483315.1 Puia sp.
CAGCATCGTTGTGTCACTCACTTCAACGGCAACAATGAATTGAGCATGGCGAAGAAAATAATAATAGCGGGTGGTGGTACAGGCGGACATATTTTTCCTGCAGTAGCAATTGCCAATGCAATTAAAAAACTGCAGCCACAAACAGAAATATTGTTTGTAGGCGCCAAAGGAAAAATGGAAATGGAAAAAGTACCACAAGCAGGTTATAAAATTGAAGGATTAGATATAACAGGTTTCAACAGAAGTTCTTTGATAAAAAATGCAGGGCTGCCATTCAAGTTGCTGAAAAGTTTTTCTCAGGTAAAAAAAATTTTTAAGCAATTCAAACCGGATGCAGTGGTGGGAGTTGGCGGCTATTCTACGTTTCCGGTGTTGCGGTATGCGCAAAGCAAAAAAATTCCATCATTTGTTTTTGAAACAAATTCATTTGCCGGCAAAAGTAATATGCTGTTGGAAAAAAAAGCTACCAGAATTTTTGCAGCAAGTCATGGTATGGAAAAATTCTTTTCCAAAGAAAAATTGTTGTTGACTGGAAACCCTGTTCGTCAAAATATTGTCAACTCATCCATAACAAAAAAAGAAGGCATAAAATTTTTCGGACTGGACGAAAATAAAAAAACAGTATTAGCCATCGGTGGAAGCCTTGGTGCAAAAAGTATCAATGAAGCATTGGCAATTCATCTTGACGAATTTGAAAAAAACAATTTGCAGTTGATATGGCAAACCGGCAAAACCACGGCAACGCAATACAAAGCAGTAGGCGAAGGAAGAAAGAATGTTTGGGTGAATGATTTTATAACTGAAATGGATTATGCCTATGCAGCGGCAGACATAATCATAAGCCGTTCAGGCGGCACCGTGTATGAGTTGTGTGTTGTGGGTAAACCTGCTGTATTAGTGCCGTTTCCATTTGCCGCAGAAGACCATCAGACGGCGAATGCAATGAACCTGGTAAATAAAAATGCTGCATTGATAGTAAAAGACAACGAGGCAAAAGATAAACTTGTTTCAACAGTAATTGATTTGTCAAAGAACGAACAATTGCAACAACAATTAAAACAAAACATTGCTCCATTGGCAATAACAAATGCTGATGAAGTAATTGCAAAAGAAATATTGAATACAATAAAGTGATCGAGTTAAATAAAATAAACAGGATTTATTTCATAGGCATCGGTGGAATTGGAATGAGTGCGTTGGCAAGGTATTTTAATTCAAAAGGAGTTATTGTTAGTGGCTATGATAAAACAGAAACAACATTAACACAACAACTCACCAAAGAAGGAATTAAAATTCATTATGAGGATAATCTTGAGTTCATTGATAAGGAAGCACAATTAATAGTTTATACTCCTGCCGTTCCTGCAGAACATAAAGAGTTGAACTATTATAAAAATAATGGCTACGAAGTAGTGAAGAGAAGTGATGTTTTAGGAGCGATAACAAAAAGTTCTTTTAATATATGCGTGGCAGGTACACATGGCAAAACAACTACCAGTACAATGATTGCGCATTTGCTTCGTGACAGCGGCTTTGGATGCAATGCATTTCTTGGCGGAATTGCAGTGAATTATAGCAGTAATTTCTGGAGCAGTGAAAAAAATGTTTGCGTAGTTGAAGCTGATGAGTACGACAGAAGTTTTTTAAAACTGAGTCCGGATGTTGCAATAATCACAGCAATGGATGCAGACCACCTGGATATTTATGGAACAGCAGAATCGGTAGAGCAGGCATTTATCGATTTCAGCAGTAAAGTAAAACCAGGCGGATTATTAATAAGCAAGTTTGATTTAAAAAGAAGTACAGATCTGAAAGCTGATGAACACATTACTTATAGTTTAAATGATAATAAAGCTGATGTATTCGCAACAAATATCAAAATGAATAACGGCAGTTATCAATTTGATATAATAACGAAAGACTGGAAACTGGAAGATGTGGTATTGAATATGGGCGGCCTGCACAATATTGAAAATGCAGTAGCAGCAATAAGCGTGGCACATCATCTTAAAATAGAAGATGATAAAATTAAAAAAGCAATAAGTTCTTTTAAAGGCGTAAAAAGAAGGTTTGAGTATATCATCAAAAATGAGAATCAAATAATGATTGATGATTATGCTCATCACCCGGAAGAATTGAGGGCATTGATCAGCGGAGCAAAATCTCTTTTTAGTAATAAAAAATGCACGATCATTTTTCAACCGCATTTGTACACAAGAACGAGAGATTTTGCTGATGGTTTTGCCACAAGTCTTGATTTGGCAGATGAAGTGATTCTCTTACCAATTTATCCTGCGAGAGAATTACCAATTGAAGGGGTAACGAGTGAAATGGTATTGAGCAAAATGAAGAGCCAACACAAAAGTGTAAAAACAAAAGAAGGATTATTGAACTGGGTAAAAAATAATAAAACGGAATTACTAATAACAGCAGGCGCAGGTGATATTGATATGTTGGTAGAACCGATAAGCAATATTATTCAAAAGTCCCTTTAGAGGTTTAGGGCATAAATTTTAACAAAATAG
>DATHPY010000303.1:0-2319 GCA_035483315.1 Puia sp.
TTGTATTTCTACATTATTATATTTAAAAATCCCTGTTGAGAAAATTCGCGAAAAATTATTTAGCCTTTCTCCAGTCGCTATGCGGCTTGAATTAAAAAGCGGAATTAATAATTGTTCGATCATCAATGACAGTTACAGCGCGGATATAAATTCTTTAAAAATCGCGCTCGACTTTATGTTGCAGCAACAGCAACACAAAAAGCGAACGGTTATCCTTTCAGATATTTTAGAAAGCGGGCAAAAAGAAAAAAAACTGTACGGAGAAATTGCGCAATTATTAGTGCAAAAAAAAATAGACCGTTTAATTGGCATCGGCGAAAAGATAAGCGCTGAAAAAGAAATGTTTGAGGAAATAAATGAAACAGGATTTTATTCTTCTGTAGAAAATTTTAAAAAAGATTTTCATCGGATTCAGTTTCATGATGAAACCATTTTGCTAAAAGGTGCACGTGTTTTTGAGTTTGAAAGAATTGACCAGTTATTAGCTGAGCAAATTCACCAAACAGTTCTTGAAATTAATCTGAATGCGATGGCTGATAATTTAAAACAATATCAGCAGTTGCTTCGTCCATCAACAAAAATGATGACGATGGTGAAAGCTTTTTCTTACGGCGGCGGAAGTTTTGAAATTGCTAACCTGCTTCAATTTCATAAAGTGGATTATCTCGGCGTTGCTTATGCCGATGAAGGGATTGAATTACGCAAGTCGGGAATTAATTTACCAATGATGGTAATGAATCCGGAAATCACAACATTCGATTCGTTATTGCAATATCAATTGGAGCCGGTTATTTATTCTTTCAAACTATTAAAATTGTTTGATAATTTTTTAAAGAAAGAAGGCATACAACAATTTCCTGCGCACATTGAATTAGAAACAGGAATGAATCGCCTGGGGTTTTCTTTGGATGAATTGCAAAAATTAATTTCATCATTAAAAAATTCTTCATTTAAAATACAAAGTGTTTTCAGCCATCTTGCTGCAAGTGAAGAAGCGCAGCAGGATGAATTTACCAAACAGCAAGCTGATTTATTTATTAATGCTTCAAATGAAATTCAAGCAGCGGTTAATTATTCTTTCTTGAAACATATTTCTAATTCTGCGGCTGTTATCCGTCATCCGGAATTGCAATTAGATATGGTTCGTCTTGGAATTGGATTGTATGGAATTGACAGTGCGAATTCTAATTTGCTGGATCTGCATGAAGTATCAACACTCAAATCAACAATCGCGCAAATAAAACATTTAAAAAATGGAGTAACGGTGGGGTATAACCGAAAAGGAATTTCTGATGGAGATACAACAATTGCAACTGTTGGGATTGGTTATGCTGATGGTTATCCCAGGATTCTCGGTAATGGCAATGGAAAAATGCTGGTGAATGGACATTTAGCTCCGGTGATCGGAAGTGTTTGCATGGATATGACGATGATTGACATTGCGGGCATCGCCGATGTTCACGAAGGTGATGAAGTAACCATTTTTGGAAAAGGATTATCTGTTGAACAAATTGCGAAATGGGCGCAAACAATTCCGTACGAAATACTAACCGGTGTTTCGCAAAGAGTGAAAAGAGTTTATTTTGAGGAATGAAGGTTTCTCTTAAGGCGCAAAGACGCTACGTTGCATTTTTGCGTCTTTACGGAAAAATAAATAATACTTAATTTTTGAATTGAAGAATTGCAAATTATAAACGCCAAACTGAAAACTGCTATATTTGCGCCTTTAAATAATTATAGTGAAATTAAGAACTGTTTTTTTTATTATCCTGATGATAATTATTGCCGATCAAACGCTGAAAATTTGGGTGAAAACACACATGCCTATCAGCCATACAGTTTATCCTTTTGAACTGCCTGTTTCTAAATATGATAATGGTATAAAAATTTTCGGCGAAAAATTTCAATTGTATTTTGTGGAGAATGAAGGCATGGCGTGGGGCTGGCAATTCGGCGGCGATTGGGGTAAAACTGCGCTTACACTTTTTAGAATGATCGCTGTGGTGTTTGGAATATTTTATATTCAATCCATCATCCGAAAAAAATATCACAAAGGTTTTATTCTTTGTGTTGCGCTTGTTTTTGCAGGCGCTCTTGGTAATTTAATTGACAGCATGTTTTACGGATTGATATTTGAAAAGAGCACGGTTGATTCCGTTGCAAAAATTTTTCCTAAACATGGCTATGCAGGTTTTCTTCATGGAAGAGTGGTGGACATGTTGTATTTCCCGATCATTCACACGCATTATCCATCGTGGTTCCCGGTTTGGCATGGGCAGGAGTTTGAATTTTTCAGCCCGGTTTTTAATATTGCTGATG
>DATHPY010000304.1:0-3340 GCA_035483315.1 Puia sp.
AAATCCGAAAAGCGCATGATCACTTTATTCTCCAATGTGCTCAATGGATATACGCCAACCGCGGTAAATACCGATATCAAAAAAGCGATCGATGCGTTCCAGGCAAAAGGAGATGGTGTGACGATTACGCAAACCGGCGAAGGAAAACAGCAGGCGGAAACAGGAGCGTTTCTTGGAAAAGCATTGGTTATTGCATTAATGCTGATATTATTCATTCTTGTTCTCCAGTTCAACTCTATCAGTAAATCGGTAATCATTCTAACAGAAATTATTTTCAGCGTTATTGGCGTGCTGTTTGGTTTTGGCATTTCAAAAATGGAAATATCGGTGGTGATGACCGGATTAGGTATTGTAGGATTAGCCGGTATTGTTGTAAAAAATGGAATTTTGGTAATTGAGTTTGCAGATGAATTACACAGCCGCGGCTTACGCATACGTGAAGCCGTTATACAAGCAGGTAAAACGCGTATCATTCCTGTAATGCTTACTGCGCTTGCCGCAATATTAGCATTGATCCCGCTTGCAATAGGGCTGAACATGAATTTTGTAACGTTCATTTCCAATCTGAATCCGCATATTTTCTTTGGTGGATTTAGCGCCGTGTTCTGGAAACCCTTGTCATGGACAATTATTTTTGGATTAGCTTTTGCGTTTTTTATGACATTAGTGATCGTGCCAAGCATGTATTTAATTGCGCTTAGATTAAAACGACCAATGCGGAAAATGTATGGTGGTAAATGGATCTCTATGTTGGGAATTCCGCCACTGACATTTATATTTATTCCGCTGATGTTTATTACTGTATTTGTTCATAATAGAAAAGTTGCAAGGAGAAGAAGAAGACTTGGACCAAATGCTCCGGAAGCAATAGTGGGAAGCTGGTTGTAATTGTCTGAACTGGGATTGTGAGAGATTTTTGAGATTAATAGGATAGAAAAAATGGAACGCAGATTTTTCATGATGGTTATGATTGATCTGCATTTATCATAAACGATCCTAATGAATCAGCGTTCTGTCAATATACTTTATATAAAGACTCAAATTCCCCAAGGCGTCAGACGGTTTTAAACCGTCTGACGCCTAAAAAAATCAACCTTACTAAATCCGCGTTCCATCTGTATATAACGGAAACGACTAACCGATAGTAAACTCGCTCAATATAGAACCATCAGTACAGGAGTCCGCCGGGTTGCGGAAGAATGCTAAATAGAATTACCGAAGTCGGTTAACAAAAAATTAAGGGAAAAAATCCGGAGCAATGACTCCCGATTTTTTATTTTAATTTTTTTATTGGCGAGTTTATCTTCTGCTTGCGATTTTGATTAACAAGCGATGCATCGGAAGGAGCTTGCCGATTATTCCCGATGGTAAATGGCATTGGAGACACCGTGACCACCTTCGCCATCGTTTGCTATTACCCGGGCGATTGTTAACGTCTTCCTGTCAGGGGAAAGCGTCCAGGTTTCTGTCGCCTGGTATGTACTGTTGGATGCGACGTCGAGGTAGCTGGCAGTTTCTACAAGCGCCTGACCAGACCATTTGACCGAGACACTACTTTTGGTCGTACCTTTTGTGTTCGTCATCGGCTTACCATCAAGGGGTAGTTTGTCTGTAAAGGAACGAGCATCACCCCGACCTGTGTGAAATGCACTTTCAATACTAAGTGTATCTATTGTCTGCACGATTTTTAATCTGACTGGCGAAACAAAGCCTCCGAAATTGCTCTTTAGTGAATCGACCTTCCAAGTACCGGAAA
Organism: Puia sp.; assembly: GCA_035483315.1. GTDB lineage: Bacteria > Bacteroidota > Bacteroidia > Chitinophagales > Chitinophagaceae > Puia. Next base: position 1,757 of record DATHPY010000304.1, read on the forward strand.
AGTTCACTGTTTGGGACTTCGCTGAATGACTAAAAGCAGCGGAAAATACCAGTGCCAAAAAACTGTTGTAAAACAATTTGATCGTTTTTTTTAGATTATTTTTCATCCTACAATTTTAATGGTTTTGATGGTTAATCATTTGGATTTGAATGATTCATGTTTGAAGTTAAATGAAATTTGTCGGGGTTAACTTCTAATTTTTTAAGCGGTAGAATTCTTGTAAAAGTCAGACACTTTTTACATAAGGCTGCGAAGTCTCCAGACTTCGCAGAGCAGCATGGAACTTCCATCTCTATATAACGGCAAGGGTTAACCGATAATAAACGCGCTCGATATAGAACCATCAGTACAAGAGTGCGACGCAACGATGCTTAATAGGATTACCGAAGCTGGTTAACAAAAAATAAAAAGTAAAAAATTACAGCAATAAAAAATCCGGAGCGAACACTCCGGATTTTTTATTGTAATTTTTTAATGTGCGTTTATCTTCTGCTTGCCACTTTCATTAATAGGCGCAAAATTTCAATGTACAGCCAAACTATCGTCACCATTAATCCGAATGCACAATACCATTCCATATATTTTGGCGCGCCCATGGCAACTCCTTGTTCTATCATATCAAAATCAAGAATCAAGTTAAGCGCAGCAATACCGACAATTACCAAAGAAAAAATAATTCCTAATCCCGAACCTTCATGCAAAAAAGGAATGTCAATGCTAAACCAACGCAAAACCATTGCGAGTAAATAAAAAATAGCAACTCCTAGTGTAGCCGATACAACAATTGCTTTGAATTTTTGTGTTGCTTTAATAATTCTGAAACGATATAAAATAAACATGGCAATCACAACTCCAAATGTGAGCAACACTGCCTGCGTTACAATGCCAGGATAATTTTTTGCAAATGCATTATTCGCAATCGCAGAAATGCCGCCAATAAATAAACCTTCGAGCAGTGCATAAGCGGGAGATAAATAAGAAGACCATTCTCTTTTAAATGTAATAACAATGGCTACAATAAATCCTGCGATCGCGCCGCCCCAAATCCAGCTTGTAATATCTTTGCCATGATAAAATGCACTCCATGTAAAAGACGCAGACGCCATTATCATTAATGATAAAAAGAAAAATTTGTTGAGCGTGCCTCTTTCAGTCATTACTTCCTGACCGGTAACGACACCTGAATTTTGAAACACCTTTTCATTTAGGGTTGGATTTCCAGATTTAAATAATTCCATGGTTTAAAATTTTAGAGTTTGCAAGTTACAAAATACCGTTATTAATTACAATCAGCAAGGCTTGTTGGATTATGGCAGAATTAAATTTAACAAAGTTGTTGCCTGAACTGGGATTGTGGGTGATTTTTGGGATTAATGGGATAAAAAAAAGAACGCATCTACAGATAAAAAAATCTCACAAAATTATTTCTTATTTCTTGGGTCTGGCGGGCGGTTGCCTTGCCGGTGATGTGGTTGATGTCTTTTTTTGCGGTCGTTCTTTTCAAGACTTTGCAAACTTATCTGTCCGACCAGTTCAACAAATTCATGTTCAGGCTCTGCATTTTTGTTCGCCTGAACTTCGACT
>DATHPY010000305.1:0-2783 GCA_035483315.1 Puia sp.
TATCTGGAAACAAAAAATAATTATCAGTTCATTAATAATACTTCGTTCTCCATTCTTCAGGCAACGCGAACAAGAATTTCAAAAACAGAATATATTTCCTGTCCATCATGCGGACGAACACTTTTTGATCTGCAGGAAACAACTGCAAAGATCCGCGCAGTCACCAATCATTTAAAAGGTGTAAAAATTGCCATCATGGGTTGTATTGTAAATGGCCCAGGCGAAATGGCTGATGCAGATTTTGGTTATGTCGGCAGCGGTCCCGGAAAAATTACTTTGTATCGCGGAAAAGAAATTGTGAAGCGAAATGTTAACAGCGAAATCGCCGTGGAAGAATTGCTGAATATTTTGAAAGAAAGCGAAGTTTGGATAGAGCCGGAAAAAGTAGCCGAGAAAATTTTCTAACTGAATTTATTTGATCTGCGAAACTGTGGTTATTATCAAATTGTCAATTATCCATTATCAATTCTTTTCGCTCCATCTTCAATCTGCGTAATATAAATTTCAGGAGTTTTATTAAATTGTTTGTTGTATTTGGCCTTAATAAATTCAGTAAAATCGTTCACTACATCACCCTTTACAATATTAATTGTACAACCTCCAAACCCGCCACCCATCTGCCTTGCGCCGGCAACGCCATCAAAATTTTTTGCCTCGTCAACTAAAAAATCAGATTCTTTGCAACTCACTTCGTACCATTTACTCAACCCTTCATGTGCAATAAACATTATTTCTCCGAAAGAAAAAATATCTCCTTTTTTTAGAAACGCACAAGCGCGAAGAACGCGCATATTCTCATGGATGATAAACGCACATCTTTTAAAATTTATTTCGGGCAAATCTTTTTTATGCAAATCCAATTGCTCAATTGAAACATCACGCAACGAATTAATTTCAGGATAAAATTTTTTAAGAATAGCAACACCTTCTTCACATTGTTTTCTGCGAACATTATATTCTGTGGAAGCAAGTGAATGGGTAACCATCGTATTTACCAGTACAATTTTATAATCCGGAAAATCGAACGGAATATATTCATATTCCAAACTGCGGCAATCAAGTTTCATCACTTGTCCGGCTTTTCCATGCAAACTCGCAAACTCATCCATGATACCACATTGCACGCCGGCAAAATTATGTTCTGTCAGTTGCCCGAGCAATGCAAGTTCCATTTTTGATAATCCCAATTCAAAAATTTCATTCACTGCAAAACCAAAAGCAGAACAAACAGCGGCGGAAGAACTCATACCAGCGCCTAATGGCACGTCGCCGTCAATCATCACATCAATTCCTGAAATTGAAAATCCTTTTTTTTGAAGGTTAAAAATCATCCCCAGCAAATAAGTTGCCCATCCTTTTACAGGTTTAATATTTTGCAGAGAAAATGAAAGCTGCTGATGATATTGATTCGCATATACATTCAAAACATTATCATCATTTTTAGCAATAGCAATATAAATTCTTTTGTCGACAGCACCAGGCAAAACAAATCCATTATTATAATCTGTATGCTCGCCGATAAGATTTACGCGACCCGGCGCTGCAAAAACCAAAGCGCGTTTTTTATAATGCCGAAAAAATTGTTCACGAATCTTCATTTCCATACCTGAAAAATAATGATTTTATCTACATTGCATTTTTAAAAAATCATTAATGAGCTTTTCTGCAGGCGCCCGGCAAATCAATAAACTGAATCTTTCTATTTTAAAAGACGAAGTTTTTCAAACTGAAGTAGCCATATTGCCAGAGTATGGCGCTGCATTGCATTCTTTTTCAATTAATATAAATGAACATCAATTTAATATAATTGACAATTACAACAATGGCGATGAAATAAAAAAAGAAATGGCTTTGTCATTTAAAAGCGCCAAACTCTCTCCTTTCCCTTGTCGCATCAATAAAGCAACGTATAATTTCAACGGACAAAAATATTTTTTTGAAAAGAAATTTATTGATGGTTCTGCTATTCACGGCTTATTGTATAATAAATCATTTCGGATCGCAGATATATTTTCAAACAAAACCGAAGCGCGGATTATTTTAGAATATAATTATGAGAAAGATGACGATGGCTATCCTTTCAATTACACCTGTACTGTTGAATATGTTTTACAGAAAAATAATTTACTCACAATTAAAACAACTGTAACTAATAAAAGCAATATTGCTATTCCGATAGCTGATGGCTGGCATCCATATTTTCGGTTAGACAATGACGTTAATGATTGGCTAATGCAATTTCCATCTGAATCAATCATTGAATTTGATGAGAACCTGATTCCGACAGAAAATTTATTGCCTTATAATAAGTTTTCTTCACCGCAACTTATTGATGAGATACAATTAGACAATTGCTTTGTTTTAAAGAAAGATTTAAAAACACCTGTCTGTTCCATTTTCAACCCAAAAAACAAATTGAGACTTGATTTTTATACCGATAACAGCTATCCTTATTTACAAATTTATATTCCACCGCATCGCAAAAGCATTGCTATTGAAAATTTGAGCGCCGCGCCGGATTGCTTCAATAACAAAATGGGGTTAATTCTTTTAGAGCCGGGGCATTCACAAATTTTTACCGTTCAATACCAGCCAAGCTTAGCGTAAAACATTTATCTTGCAGTTTAAATTAATACACAATGAAATTTGCGAAATTTTTATTGCCGTTAGTCTTATTATTTTCTTTAGCAAGTTGTTTTGATATTGATGAAGAAATTGATATAAATAAAAACGGAAGCGGGGAATGGAAAATGAATATTGATATGAGTCAGCTTGTTGATATT
>DATHPY010000306.1:0-4803 GCA_035483315.1 Puia sp.
GTTTGAGGGTTTTATAAAAAAAATATTGTCTGAAAATAAAATTGATGTCGCTGCCGGAAAACCAGGCTACAAGCGGGTTGAAGATGAAACTGAAAAAATAATACGTTTATTAAAAGAAAATAACGGGTACTTACCTTACCACGATAAATCTTCGCCGGAAGAAATTTATTCTTTTTTTGGAATGAGTAAAAAAACATTTAAGATGACGACAGGTAATTTATATAAGCAGCGTAAAATAATTTTTATAGAGAGTGGAATAAAGTTGGTTGAGGAATAGGGTTTGCCACAGATTACACAGAAACACAGAATAAAAAATGATTTCTGTGTTTCTGTGGCAAAAATTTTAAATAGAAATTAAAGGCTTTTTTTCATCAGAATATCCGTCTGCGCATCATCGCCAAGCATAAAAATGTGATCGCTGAATATTTCAAATCCGAATCTTTTGTAAAATGAAATGGCTTTGATATTATGTTCCCACACGCCAAGCCAGATAACTTTTTTATTTTTTTCGCGGGCAACGTCAATACATTTTTTCATTAACTCACTTCCGATTCCTTTGGAGGTAGTTTTATTTTCAACATAAATTCTTGATATCTCAATTGCGTCCATTTCTCCAAATTCAGGCGGGTTAGGGCTTTCAAGCAGTCGCACATAACCAGTTAATTCATCGTTTTGATAAGCAAGTAAAAAAATATTGCCCGGTTCACTGACCTGCGCTATTAATTTTTTTCTGTTGAAATCATTTCGAATGAATTTATCCATGTTCTCTTTTGTGTTGAAAGAAGCGAATGCATCACAAAAAGTCCGATAACTAAGATCAGCGATCGTGGTTGCGTCAGCATTAGTGGCTATACGAATAGAAACGGAATCCAAACTTTATTTTTTTGTGAGTTGTTCAATATCGTCGAGGTCTCTATAACGACCGGATGCTTTTTTTGCCTGTATCAAATGATTCAAGTGAATGAATCTTACCTCCAATTTGTTCTCAGTATAATATTGAGCCATTTTGAAAGTTTCATCAAATTGCAAGCCTTTTACAGCAGTCATAACTTCTATTTTGACAGGTGATACACCAAAACTCCACACATCAAATTCATTGCTTAAAAATTTTTCCTCTGTCATATCAAAAACAGGCATCCCAAATTCCTGAAAAGCATTTTTTAATTTGGAATAATTTTCTTCCGTCTTGTTAACCCAAACATCCATATCACCAGTACCACGGACGTAACCATGCAATATTACAGCCATGCCGCCCACAAGCACATATTCTACTTTTTGATTATTGAACGCATCAATAAAATCACGAAAATGCTCATTGAATAGATCAGCCATTTTTATGTTTCCTTTTGTTGAAAACTGTTTTGTCGAGTGGTGTATTTTTGTCGCAACCATACATCTGCATAGAAAGATAACAGCCCGCATCCCATCTTTCTTTTAAAGATCTGCCCTTCCAATATCCATAATGGTTATCCGCTTCTTCAAATGTCATTGCTTGGAAAGCAGTTTTATCCAACCTGTATTTATTTTTATCATCGCTCATAAGAAAGTTTCTGATTAATTATTTCACAATTACTGTTACAAAAATCAGATTGCCACAGCGCATGCTCACGCACAATTCTACGCTATGGGCTTCGCAATGACGAATTTTTAAATTAAATCCCAGTTCAGATATTTTCAATCACCATCGCGCTTGCTCCTCCGCCTCCATTACAAATTCCGGCAGCTCCATATTTTGCATTGTTTTGTTTTAGGATATGCATCAACGTTACTATGATGCGCGCGCCGCTGCAACCCAACGGATGACCAATTGAAACCGCGCCTCCATGAACATTTACTTTTGCAGGATCGAGTTTCATCCGTTTTGTATTTTCAATTCCCACTACGGCAAATGCTTCGTTGAGCTCCCAATAATTTATATCACTCATCTGTAAACCCGCTTTGGCTACGGCTTTTGGCACAGCGATAGATGGCGTTGTTGTAAACCATTCCGGCGCCTGCTCAGCATCTGCGTAAGAAATAATTTTTGCAAGTGGTTTCAATTTTAATTCATCTGCTTTTTCTTTACTCATTAAAACTAATGCAGCAGCGCCGTCATTCATCGTGCTTGCGTTTGCAGCAGTCACACTTCCATCTTTTATAAATGCAGATTTTAATTCCGGAATTTTATCAAACTTAACATTAAAGGGTTCTTCATCTTTTGCAAATAAAATTGATTCACCCTTTCGCTGCGGGATTTCTACCGGAACAATTTCATCTTTAAATTCTCCTGCAGCCCATGCAGCCTGTGAGCGTTTGTAACTTTGGATAGCAAATTCATCTTGTTCACTGCGGGTAATTCCACATTCTTTCGCGCATAATTCTGCTGCATTGCCCATCGCTTTATTATCGTAGGCATCAGTCAATCCATCTTTGGCAAGACCATCAACCAAATTCACATCGCCATATTTATTTCCCCAGCGAAGTTTGGGAGAATAATACGGAACATTGCTCATACTTTCCATTCCGCCGGCAACAACAATATCTGCATCGCCCAACAAAATACTTTGTGCAGCCTGCGAAATCGCTTTCATTCCGCTTGCGCAAACTTTATTAATTGTTGTACACGCAACTTCATTTGGCAAGCCGGCAAATTTTGCAGCTTGCCGCGCGGGAGCCTGACCGAGATTTGCCTGCAGCACACAACCCATCAACACATCCTGCACTTGTTGCGGAGAAATTCCTGCTTTTTCGACTGCCGCTTTAATCGCAATTGCACCAAGTTGTGTTGCTGAAAAATCTTTTAATGCTCCGCCAAAACTTCCTATAGGTGTGCGCACGGCGGAGATAATATATACTTCACGTTTATTCATGATGAAAATAAAAAGCAAAAATACGAATATTAGGTAAGAGGTGGAAGTGGTAGCTGAATCACGGATTAAAAGATTGCACGGATTTTTGAATACGACTAATCAGTGCATCTGCATTCTGACAAAAGCCGAATAAGAAATTAACATCAAAAATGTGGAATGCAACGATTCTATAATTTAAACTGTCAGTTTTAGAAACCTGCAATGAAAAAGGATTTACTTTTTTTATTTATAATTATCATTACTTCTTCCTGCAGGAAAAACAGCGCTCCGGGAAATGAGTTATCAGGAACATATAATGAAGTGTTTCCTGATGCCGGTAATACCCACCTCAATTTTATAAATAGCAGCCAGGTAATAATTTCCGGTGTACAACTAAATAGTCAAACTGTAAAGCCATTAAATTTAAACGCTTACCAAATTAACGGTCAAAGAATATTTTTCATTTCTGATTCTGCAAATAAAAAAGACACTACCGCTCTTTGGTTTGAATTAGAAGGCAGCGATGTCCTAATATTAACTTCTTGTCCGCCTGGAGCTCCATGCGCATATTCGATAACATATTTTATCTTCAAAAAATAGCATCATTTATTTAGCTTATAGTTATAATAAATGATTCCACTTAGCAGAGCGCTGCCACAATATTTCGATTCATGGATTAAAGAGATTAATAGATTGCACAGATTTACAGATTGCTGATTTGTCTCAGTGTGATGACGATCAGTACCAATACTCAATAAATTATCAACTGTACAAGAGTGCGACGCAACGATGCTTAATAGAATTACCAAAGCCGGAAACAAAAAATAAAAATCTTGTACCTTGTCGCTTGTTTCTTGTTCCTTGTTTCTTGTTCCTTAAACCTTGTTTGTTATTCTAATTATTTCCGATGAAAAAAATTTTTTCCTTTATTTTTTTTGTTTTTATCGCTTATCAATTTACGAGTTGCACTTTTCTTGATAAGAAAGGAATAAATAAATTATGGATGTACGGAGATGAAATGTCCTCTCCGGATTTCGACTCATGCAAATTAACGCCGGTGAGTTTTCTTTTTCTCCATCCTGACGGCACCTATACAAAAGATTTTGGAAGTTTTGAATATGGAAAATGGGTAACCGACAACAAGAAAATTGTTTTTAGAGATCAAAAAAACAGGACCAAGGTGTACAGCATAAAATACAGTTTGCCAGACAATTTAAAATTAATAGCCGCAGATGGTTTTGTTGCGGGTTTTGACGCGAAGCCTTTTTCTTTTTCTTCTGCGGTTGAAGATCCGTTTTCGCTGCAAAATAACAGTTGGCGCATACCGGCAACTCATAAAGAAACCGACAAAGAATTAACTGCGCGACTTATGAATCATTGTCATTTTTGGGAATTGTATTTTACCTGGGCGTTGAACGATGATATAGATTATTTAGACGTAAGGAGCGCTCCTACCTTGCTGAAAGTTTATGGTAACGGACTTGTGCTAAAATATTTTGCCGACCTGCCAAAGAAATGGAAAGCTTATTTTTTTGATGAAGATGATTGCCGCAAAGCAAACGACATGATGCAAAATATTTTTGAAGAACATAAGATCAAGATTGAACAGACGAAAAACAGGTATAAAATGTTCGTCTCTATGTTTCAGCAATTGCAGAAACTGTTGCAATAAGTATTTGTCTGAACTACGATTTTAACCTTATTATTCTTATTCGACTGAAAAACGGTTTCAGGATGATTAGTTAAATCAGATTAAAATCACAGTTCAGACAAAATAGATATTACAATAATCCCAATTCCATTTTTAGTTTTTTGGAAAGTCCTGCTGCAACAAGATCATAAGATGTTTTGATAAATTGTTTCCATTCTTTTGTATTCAATGCAGATGTTTTTTGTACAAGCACCCATTTATTTCTTGCAAGATATGGAGCCGGAATAATTCCATCGCGTTCACACAACAAATTAAAATCTTCTT
>DATHPY010000307.1:0-2707 GCA_035483315.1 Puia sp.
ATCACTGCATCAAATCGATATTTTTCAAATAATGAAGTGATTGATTTTTCGTCGGTGATATCTGCTTTTTCAAATTTATAATTTGGAGAAGATTCTACGTCGCGGAGATTTTCAAGATTGCCCGCATAAGTCAATGCATCAGCATTCACAATAAAATATTGCGGATACTTTTTTACAAACAACCTTACCACATGCGAGCCGATAAATCCCGCGCCGCCCGTTATCATTATTTTTTTTGAAAAATCTGTCATTATAAACTCCAGTATTTTCTATTTGTAATTTTATTTTTATAGATCCCTTTTAAGTCTGCGATCATCGCTTCGGGTTTTGTAATGGCTGCAAAATAATCATTATTCAATTCACGATACTGATCATGCGGTACAGTAATAACCACCGCATCATAATCCTTTGCATTATTTTTTGTTAAATGCAATCCATATTGCTCAAGCACATCCGCTTCTTCTGCGTAAGGATCTTCTACATCAACTTTAATATTGAAAGCTAATAATTCTTTTACTGTGTCAACAATTTTTGAATTGCGAATATCGCTTACATTTTCTTTAAACGTAACTCCTTTGATCAGCACTTTCGGATCATTGTTGGTGCGCAACACATGCGTAATAATTTTTCTCGCAACATATTTCGCCATGTCATCATTAATAAAACGCGAGGAAGAAATTACGCGTGATTCAAATCCTAAGGATGCAGCTTTGTGCGTGAGATAATACGGATCAACGCCGATACAATGTCCGCCAACTAAACCCGGTTGAAATTTTAAAAAATTCCATTTCGTTCCCGCAGCTTCGAGCACATCAAAAGTATTAATTCCCATACGATCAAAAATCAGTGAGAGTTCATTCATTAAAGAAATATTCAGATCGCGTTGCGTGTTCTCAATGATCTTGCTTGCTTCAGCAACTTTTATTGAAGGTGCTTTATGAACACCGGCATCAACTACAATTTCATAAATTTTTGCAATTTGCTCAAGCGATTCTTCATCAGATCCTGAAACAACTTTTACAACAGTTCGCACAGTATTTTTTTTATCGCCCGGATTAATGCGCTCGGGAGAATATCCTAATTTAAAATCTATGCCCAATCTTAATCCTGAAATTTTTTCGAGCACAGGCGAACAATCTTCTTCCGTGCAACCGGGATATGTTGTGGATTCGTACACGACATAATCTCCTTTTTTTAAAATCTTACCAATGGTTTCTGATGCACTTATTAATGGACGAAGATCGGGAGTATTGTGTTTATCAATTGGTGTGGGAACGGCCACAATAAAAAAATGCGCTTGTCTAAGCGCTTCAACATCATTCGTAAAAAAAATGTCTTTATTCTGAAATGCTGATGAGTCAAGTTCTTTATTAGGATCAATATTTTTTTGCATCATTCCGATGCGTTTACTATTGATATCAAAACCGATCACAGAAACTTTTTTTGCGAACTCCAATGCAATAGGCAAACCGACATATCCTAATCCGATAACCGCTAATTTATTTTTCTTATCAATAAGCTCATGATACATTTTCAATACATATTTGAATCAACACTCAATAATCAACAATCAATATTCAATTTTCAAGTAAGAAACCCTGACAAAATATAAATGTATCTCACTTGATAATTGAACATTAAATATTGTGTGTTGAATGTTTATTGTTTTCTTTATTTCCTTTACTTCTTGCTCTCAAATTCCTTCGGCAGTTTATGCCATTCATCCGAAGATAAGGATTTGAAATAATCATACGTTATTTTCAAACCTTCTTTGCGTTTTACTTTTGGCTGCCATCCCAATATACTTTTTGCTTTTGTAATGTCAGGCTGGCGTTGTTTCGGATCATCAACAGGCAATGGTTTGTAAATAATTTTTTGATTTGTTCCGGTAAGAGCAATTACTTCTTCAGCAAAATCTTTTAAAGAAATTTCATCAGGATTGCCAACATTAACCGGCATGTGATAATCGCTCATTAACAAACGATAAATTCCATCAACAAGATCATCAACATAACAAAACGAACGCGTTTGACTTCCATCACCAAAAACTGTTAAGTCTTCGCCACGCAAAGCTTGCCCGATAAAAGCAGGCAACGCACGACCATCATTCAATCGCATGCGCGGACCATAAGTATTGAAGATGCGGATAATTCTTGTTTCCACTTTATGAAAAGAATTATACGCCATTGTGATCGATTCCATGTAACGTTTTGCTTCATCATACACACCTCGCGGACCAACAGGATTTACATTTCCCCAATATTCTTCACTTTGCGGATGCACTAACGGATCGCCATACACTTCACTTGTAGAAGCAACTAATATTCTCGCTTTTTTTGATTTTGCCAAACCAAGACAATTATGCGTTCCCATTGCGCCAACTTTTAAAGTCTGAATAGGGATCTTTAAATAATCAATTGGGCTTGCCGGTGAGGCAAAATGCAAAATGTAATCAAGCTCACCAGAAATATGGATGAACTTTGTTACGTCGTGATGATAAAATTCAAAATGTTCGAGAGGAAATAAATGCTGAATATTTTTCATATCGCCGGTAATCAGATTATCCATGCCCATGACATGAAAACCTTCTTTGATAAACCGATCGCATAAGTGTGAACCTAAAAAACCGGCAGCCCCGGTAATGAGTACACGTTTTTTCATTATATCCTTTTATTTTTTTCTCACAGATTTCGCAGATTGCACAGAT
>DATHPY010000308.1:0-2280 GCA_035483315.1 Puia sp.
AAGAAGTTGGTTAATTCAGTTGTACCTTTTTTTTATTATTGATGCGTATTCTGTCATAAGCTTTCTTTTTCTTTTGGGTTGAAGAGGTAGAAATTTCAATGGATAGAGAAACGGGGCAAACTTATATATTAAAAAATAAAATAATTTAAATATATTATTGCAATTTATATTAAATTTTCAATAATTTTATATCAATCATTATATATAAAAATTAACAATATGATAAAAATATTGTTAATAATTTGATTATTAATTAATTAATTTCATTCAATTATAAATCATCAATTTTTTAAATTGAATTTTTTGAATAATTCGAAATAAAAAAAAGGTACAACTGAATTAACCAACTTCTTGTACAAGTTGATAAGCGTTGCACCTTTTTATTACTAATTAAAACCAAAACAATGTTAAGAAAAATTTTTTTCTCATCAACAGTTATTGTTATGCTTTTTTCCACCGCACAGGCTCAAACGGACACCTCTGCAAAAAAAGCCGCTGATACTACGGTCAAAACCCCGCCGCCGGTTACCATTACAGGTTCAGTTGATGTTTATTACAGGTTCAACTTTTCCAGTCCACCCTCAACACTAACAAACAACTATACAAGTTTTACCAACTCGCAAAATTCTTTTGAATTAGGCATGGCTACATTAAGAGCTGACCACAGCTTTGGCAAAGTAAGCGCAACTGCGGATCTTGGTTTTGGCAGAAGAGCGGAAGAGTTTTCTTACAATGACCCTGCTCACCCAACATTGTTTGCGGTTAAACAGCTTTTTGTGAGTTACCAGGTTTCTGATAAGATCAAACTCACCATGGGTAAATGGGGAACTCATATTGGTTATGAAGTTTTGGATGCTTATGCAAACAGAAACTACAGCATGGATTATATGTTTTCCTTCGGTCCATTCTTTCATACAGGATTAAAAGCTGATGTTACATTAAGCCCAACTACGGCATTTATGGTTGGCATTGCGAACCCTACGGATTTTTCCACAACGAGTGCATCAACAAAAGTTTTGATAGCTCAGTTTAGCACTGGAACAAAAGATGGAAAATTAAAGGCGTTTTTAAATTACCAGGGTTATTCCGGAGTAAGCCAGGATACAGCAATTGCACCTGCTTATTTATTGTATAAAAGTTTAAATCAATTTGACCTTGTTGTTAATGCTACCGTCACCAGTCAATTTAGCGTTGGTTTGAACGGAACGGTTCAATCATTAAATTCATCTACGCTTGGTAAAACAGCAAGCTGGTGGGGCGCGGCAGCATATTTAAATTTCGATCCTACCGCTACTTTCGGTCTTACTTTAAGAGGTGAATATTTTTCGGATAAATATGGTGTAAAGATAAATCCTGTTGATCTTTTCTCAGACCCAGACCAAAGTCCGGGATTAAATGTATTTGATATTACTCTTTCCGGCATCTGCAAAGTGGGAAGCAATCTTACGATTATTCCTGAGCTGAGATTAGACAATGGTTCAAAAAATTTCTTTTATAAATCAGACGGCACGTTTACGAAAAGTACAGTGAGTGCAATACTCGCGGCAGTCTATAAATTTTAATTTTTTTTATACGCAGCAAAACCAATTTTAAAACCAAAAATTTCAACACATGCTTTTTACCAAATTATTACTTCCCGCAAGAACAAATGGACTAATTTCTCCCCCAATCAAAATGACAAGGTCAGAAAAATGGAAGTTCTGGCTCAGTATGTTTGGAGGTAAACTAATCGGTTTATTTTTAGTGCTGTTGGCAATGGGTTTTTTGCCGGCAATTTTTGGCACGCAGGCGCACGCACAAGGCACGCCGGGAACTCCGGCCTTCACTGCGCATGAAACAAATATCATGAACTCAATCAATACCGTTTGGACATTGGTTGCAGCATTTCTTGTTTTTGGTATGCAGCCAGGATTTGTGATGCTTGAAGCAGGGTTTGCCCGCGCAAAGGAAACAGTGAATGTGTTGATGGAATGTATATTCGATACTTGTCTTTGCGGTCTGTTATTCTGGGCATTTGGTTATGCTTTTATGTTCGCTCATGGGAATGGATTTATCGGATACCATTGGTTTTTTCTTACAGGTACAGATTCTGATGGCGGACTTGCGACTGGCACTTATTTAACTACAGGTGTTCCGGTAATTGCTCACTGGATCTTTCAGTTTGCCTTTGCTGATACATGTTCAACTGTTACGTCTGGTGCAATGATCGGAAGAACTGGTTTCCGTGGAGATATTCTTTACAGCATCGGTGTTACTGGTTTTATTTACCCAATCATCGGT
>DATHPY010000309.1:0-3330 GCA_035483315.1 Puia sp.
TTTGTAGTCTTTTATTTTTTCGTCGTTCTGACTGGCGAGAATAGCTTTTTCAAAATTATGAATTGCCCTGTCGAAATTTAATTTCAATTCTTCCATCAAAGCAAAGCGTCCGTAAACCCAGGATTTATCCACGGTTCGAACTTTCAAGCATTTTTCTAAAAAAGTTTTCAGTTCATCAAATCTTTCCATATCCATAAAAAGCACAGCCATGTGAAAGTAAGAATGCGGATATAAATTATCGCATTTCATCGCGGTGAAAAAATGATTTTCCGCTTTTGCATAATCATCAAATTGTGTTTTGTATAACCAACCTAACGAATTGTGCGCGGGCGCGCTGTCAGGTTCTTCGTATAAAATACTTTCGAATTTTCTAAATGCTTCTGCGTAATTATTATTCTTGATGTCCGCTTCCGCTTCAAGATATAATTCTTCTGAATGTATGTGCATAGAATACTTTTTACCACGATAATATCCATGCAAAGATAAGCGGCGCAACAATTGTGGCATCGCTTTCAACAATAAACTTTGGTGTGTTGATGTCTAATTTTCCCCACGTAATTTTTTCGTTGGGAACTGCGCCGGAGTAAGATCCATATGATGTTGTTGAATCAGAAATTTGACAAAAATAACTCCAGAAGGGAACGTCGTGCCATTCCAGGTCCTGGTACATCATTGGTACAACACAAATTGGAAAATCGCCGGCTATGCCTCCGCCAATCTGGAAAAATCCAACCCCTTTTCCGGAAGAATTTTTTCTGTACCAATCGCTCAACTCAACCATATATTCTATTCCGCTTTTCATTGTGCTTGCCCTCAATTCTTTTTTTATAACGTAGGATGCAAAAATATTTCCCATCGTGCTGTCTTCCCAACCGGGAACAACTATCGGAATATTTTTTTGCGCCGCGGCGAGCATCCAACTATGCTTCGGGTCAATTTCATAATACTGTTCCAGCACGCCACTCAATAACATTTTGTACATGTATTCATGCGGAAAATAACGTTCGTTTTTGCTATCTGCATCTTTCCATATTTTATGAATATGCTGTTGCAATCTGCGAAACGCTTCTTCTTCTGGGATACACGTATCCGTTACTCTGTTATAATGATTTTCTAAAAGCTCCCATTCTTCTTTCGGGCTCAGATCGCGATAATTAGGAACGCGTTTATAATGACTGTGTGCAACAAGATTCATAATATCTTCTTCGAGATTTGCGCCGGTGCAACTTATAATTGCCACTTTATCCTGCCGGATCATTTCTGCAAAACTGATTCCTAATTCCGCAGTGCTCATTGCGCCCGCAAGTGTTACCATCATTTTTCCGCCTTCGAGCAAATGTGTTTCGTAACCTTTTGCCGCATCCATTAATGCAGCTGCGTTAAAATGACGATAATGATGTTCGATGAATTGAGAAATGGGTCCTTTGCTACTCATAAATAATTTTTATTTTTTGTCTCTCACTGATTATTATTTTTTCTCTCACAGATTTCGCAGATATACACAGATAAAACAATCTGTGAAAATCCGTGTAATCTGTGAGAAATTATTATTTCGCAGCAAAAGTAAATTTTTTGTATGAAGGAAAATTTGAAAAGAAAAAGTCTCTCGCAAAGACGCTAAGAAAACTCTCTGCGGTTCTCAATAAACTCTGTGGTGCTCTGTGGCAAAAAAAAGTTTCAATCTGTGGTAACTCTATAAAAGAGAAAATCCCGCACGAAAGCGGGACTGACTCATTCTTCCAACTAAAACCAACTGAGAAAACTATATTTTCTTTGATCTTTTATAAGTTGACCAGCTATTAAAGCTGCTTGATTTCAATATTAATGTTTCATCTGCATTTTCTAATGTAACATAATAAAAAGCTTGTCCGTCTTTGTCCATTTCAAATAATTCAGATATCCAATAATTGCCGTAACCTTTTTTAAGATCGTTCATTAAATTAATCGGCAGTTGTTCAGAAAGAATATTACGTGCGCTTGCGATAAGGTTACCGCTTTCATCGTAATAAGCAAACATTACCTGGTTGTTCATTGTAAATGTAGCTTTCGTAAAATCTTTCTGTTTGTTCCAGCTAACATTAGTAGCTGATACAAAATCTTTGTTGAATGATGTAGTGATTTCGTTGCTGATTCCTTCGTTATTTTTAGCGAAGGCGCTGGTCAATCCTGCCATAAGCATCATTGCCATTGCTAAAATTGTCTGTTTCATGTTCTTTGTTTTATAAATTAGAAATTTGATTTTTTTCTGTTCTATTAATAAGACGCAAGTCTTTCATCAATGTTGCAGCGATTTGAAAATTTTTTTTTGCTTTCACTTTTCTTTTGCAATTCTGCTTCATTTTATTTTTTATCAAAGCTAATTTGTATCAAAAGCGAACACAAGTGTACGTAGGCGATACACAAATATTAAGCGGTGAAGTCAATAATAATTCCGGCGAACGCAATTAGCATTATCAAAATTTTTCTGAAACCAGTAAAAGAGCTTTCTTAATTAATAAGACGCAGCAAAAATATTAATGTTACATGCGCACGTCAAGCCAATATTGACTAACGGTGATGTATATTAAATTATCGTGAACAAGGATGTTACATTGTTGCAAATATCAAATCTCAAAAATCGCTGAAATCCTTTGCCAGTAAGCATCTTATACAATTATTAAACCTGGTAAAATTTTCCGTTAAGCATTTCTTAAAATGAAGACCGGTTATTTTTTGTTTATTTTAAATTTTAATTAGATATTTGTCTAAATATCTAATTAATTGAATCTTCTTTTTAAAGCATTGAATGATCCGACGCGGAGAGCCATACTCGAATTGCTGAAGAATAAGGATATGACTGGGGGAGAAATTGCAGATAAGTTTCATATTTCGTGGCCGAGCGTCTCACATCATCTTGCATTATTAAAAAGAGCAGGCTTGGTGGTTTCGATAAAAGAAGGACAATTTGTTTACTATTCAATTAATACTACAGTGATGGATGAAATGATGAAATGGTTACTTCAACTAAAATCGAAAAAAAAATAACTTATGAAAAGAAATATATTCATCACACTTTTTGTTTTTATTGTTGCATTGGTTCCTGTTTTTTATTTGGCAACCATTTATGATTCATTACCGGAAACAATTCCTACGCATTTCGGATTCAGCGGCAAGCCGGATGGCTTTGGCAACAAAAGTATTTTGTGGACCACAGGAGCAATATTGCCGATAGTTTCTATTGGCATTTATTTTCTTCTCAGTAATTTATATCGCATTGATCCAAAAAAAACCGCAAAGCTTACGCCTGAAATATTCCAAAAGATCGGAATAGCGGTTGTTTTATTATTTGCA
>DATHPY010000310.1:0-2225 GCA_035483315.1 Puia sp.
ATGCATTAACGTTATATGCGCATCTGCAATTATAAGCAACGGCGAAACAATATTTTTTGATTGATTGACGACCGGTTGAGGTTTCAATGAGTCGATAACTGACTGAAAACAGTAATAAAGAATTTGAATGTAATTCATTGGATATAACTGGATTTTATTCGTAGGATAACTCGGAAAAATACGATGCAATTTACTGTTAATAAAAACGAAAAACAGAAACGAATATTGTATGCTAAAATTGATTTGTGCTGAGCAAAACTAAGGTGCATGCTTCCAAAACCTTTATACCATTGGCTTTGGCGAGATCAAATAATTCCTGATTTTCTGCGCCGGGATTAAAAATTATTCTTTTGGGATGAAGTGATAAAATATAATCGCAGTATTCTTTTTGATTTTTCGGATTGAGATAAAGCGTTACGGTATCCACATCCGGATATTCTTTTTTTTCTGTTTCAATATTTACATCGGCAACTTTTGTATTTTTTCTACCGATCGCAACAACAGGATGATTGTGCTGACGCAAACGATTTACAGCGAGAAAGCTATAACGTTCGGGACTATCCGATGCGCCGATAACGAGCGTTTTCTTTTGAGAGGAATTATCCATATTATATAATACAATTAAAGCTGCGGTTTGTTTTCAATTACAAAGCTAATAAAAGTAAATCCTCTTTAGAGTGCGTCATTGCGAGCCTTGCGCAGCTTGGCGAAGCAATCTGATGAAATAAATATCTCACAAAATTTCTTAAAGCAGATTGCTTCAAAAATCTCTACGCCCAAAAGCTCTGCTGATTTTTTCGCAATGACGATGCTTCTTTCAGTTACATGAATCTTAATTAATACTTCGGACAATCCAAACGCTTATCCGTTTTTCCTTTTGTATTTTCTTTGGAGTGAATGACAAGGGCAATATAACCACCGCCATTTTGCAGACTTCTTTTTGTAAATACATTTGCCCAATTGTGAACTCCAATTAATAACGGGCCTGCTTTGAACGCGCCTCCGACCCAAAATTGGTTCTCTATATTATATTGAACAGGAAAATACACGCCCCATTTTTTTGTTTCCCATCTTGGCGTAACGGTCAATAAATTTAACGACTGAGTATAAAAATGAGAATAGCCCGCGAGTTGCGAATTTAAATTTAATGATAGTTCCGTATTGAGATAAAAATTATTTCCTAAAAACCGGTCAACATTGATTACAATTCTTGTTGGATCAAAGATCTTAATTTTTCTGCCGGCAAGCGAAGAGCTGCTTGCAAAAGTTGCAATGCTATCATTTGCTGCACTCAAACTTTTTGCGCCGTTGAATTTTTTATCAAGAATTGTATCCGCAACATTTTGCGGATTGCTTATTGATCTGCTCTGCACGCCGAGTTTATACTGATTGTACCCGACGTTTAATAATGAAACTCCGATCTTCCAATCGTGATCAAAATAATGTTCATCCTTATTGTAATAATCATTTAATGTTTCCTGTCTTATTAAATATTCAAAACCAATATCACCCGAAAAACCACCGCGCGTATTGTTTAAAAGATTATTGATGTTCTGTAAAGTGGAATTATTTTTTTGCCAGTCATCGAAGTTGTACGAATATCCATATCGCGCATTTGCCGAATTGAGATTATAAACATTCAGGTTGTTGTTGATAATATTTTGAGTATATGTTCCGTTTTGCATTTCCGCAAAACCACCGGCAATTCCACGCATAGCCTTTAATGTTAGTCCGCCATTTAAACGATGATCGCCGTCGTCATAAATCGTTTGACTGTACGTTGCGAAAATTTCGACCCAGTTGCTTCCGGTAAAATTTCCGTGAAGAATACCATTCACATCGTTTATGTTGAAAAAATCATGCACGCTATAAAGCGTATCTATATAATTATATACACCGGTCTTCATCCGACCATAACCAAGCAAATTAATTCCAAAGGCAATTGCCTGTGTTTGATTTAGCGCAATGCGTGTGTTGAGTAAATTAAGATTGAAATTCACATCGCTGAAACGCTTGTAATCGCCGGCGTAAAAAAAATATTTTGAATTTTGTGGTGGAGAGAGCAAAGAATAATCAGCGATGGTATAAAGATTACTTGCATCTTTAAATTGCATAGAAAAAATATCAATATCCCATTTGTATGGCGTGTTTACAATTGAAGCCGGATTATTTGGTGCGCCAAGACTTCCAGCCAATGACGAACCTTGAACAGCATGATAATCCTG
>DATHPY010000311.1:0-3976 GCA_035483315.1 Puia sp.
CTTCCGCAGCTTGAAGCAAAAGATTTTTTGAAAATGGTGAAAGAAAAACAAAAGCTTGTGGAGTTTGATGCTGCGCTTACCAACCGTTCATTAAATGAAGGATTTTCCGGCGGCGAAAAAAAGCGCAATGAAATTTTTCAATTAGCTATGCTTGAACCGAAGCTTGCAATCCTTGATGAAACAGATTCCGGTTTGGATATTGATGCGTTGCGCATCGTTTCAAAAGGGGTAAATAAATTACGCACGGATAAAAACGCATTTATAATCATCACGCATTACCAGCGCCTGCTGGAATATATCGTTCCTGATTTTGTTCATGTATTATATAATGGACAAATTGTAAAATCCGGCGGAAAAGAATTGGCGTTGGAGCTTGAAGAAAAAGGATACGATTGGTTGAAAGAAGAACACAAAGAAAAAGAACTGGTTTAAAATGGAAAGCATTATTTCAAAAGTCACTCTTCCGTTATACGAACAATTCACTGCTGATTTCGAAACACAATTTGTGTTGTCTTCGTCAGAGCCGGTAGAATTACACCTGTTAAGAAAAAAAGCATTTGAAAATTTTCAAAGATTGGGATTCCCAACTGTAAAAACAGAGGACTGGAAATACACGCATCTTACTCCATTTTTAAAAGAAGAATTTTCGACAACTTCTGATGACGATTTAAATGTTAATGAAGAAACTCTCGCTAAAGCAAATATTAAATCGCTCGATTGTTACAAAATTATTTTAGTGAACGGAGTGTATCGCCCGGAATTTTCTGATGGTATTGCTGATGAAGGCATTTTCATTTCTTCGCTTGTTTCATCATTCAACAAAAAAACTTTTACAACTCATTTCGGGAAATATACGGACACAGCTAAAAATCATTTTGCAGCATTAAACACAGCTTTATTTCGTGACGGATTATTATTGGAAATAAAAGATAAAACGATAGTTGAACGCCCATTGCACATTATTCATTTTGTCTCGGCAAAAAGTAATTTATTTATTCAGCCGCGACATCTTTTTGTTATTGGCGACAATGCGCAGGTAAGCATTATTGAAAGTTATATAAGCGCAGACGGCGATGCTGATATTTTTGTAAATAATGTTTCAGAAATAAAAGTTGGCGCTGATTCTCACGTTCATCATTATTATATTCAAAGTGGAAATGAGAACACAAG
Organism: Puia sp.; assembly: GCA_035483315.1. Classification (GTDB taxonomy): domain Bacteria; phylum Bacteroidota; class Bacteroidia; order Chitinophagales; family Chitinophagaceae; genus Puia. Next base: position 1,171 of record DATHPY010000311.1, read on the forward strand.
ATATATTCATCATACAGAAGTGAATCAGTCACAAAAAAGTGTTTATAATAATTACAAAGCATCATTTCCGGGAATTGCTTTTTTGCGGAATAATTTGAACATCGCTTTGGATGGAGAAAATATTGAAAGTCATTTGTACGGATTATATCTTGCCGGCGGACGCCAGGTTGTAGATAATCACACGATCGTTGATCACATCAAACCAAATTGCCAGAGCAATGAATTGTACAAAGGCGTGATGAAAGACGAATCAACCGGAATTTTCAACGGAAAAATTTTTGTGAGAAAAGATGCGCAAAAAACGAATGCGTTTCAAAAAAATAATAACCTGATGTTGAGCAATAAAGCAATTGTGGATTCAAAACCGCAATTGGAAATTTTTGCTGATGATGTCAAGTGCAGTCATGGTTCCACAGTCGGGCAATTTAATGAAGAAGCATTATTTTATTTGAAGTCGCGAGGAATAGGAGATGAAAGAGCGAAGGCATTATTGATCCACGCGTTTGCTTACGACATCATTGAAAAGATGCCACTCGCGCCGGTAAAAGCATGGGTAAATAAATTGATTGAAGAAGGATTGAAATAGAAAACACCCTTGATAACAGATGCCTGCCTTCGCAGGCATGACGAAAAATCTCCGCGCTCTTGCCCGTCATTCCCGCGAAGGCGGGAATCTATACAAAAGTCTGAAGAATAATTTACGAACAATGAAAAGCAATTCGATCATAGAAGAAATTACGTTAGACATACAAAAAATAAGAAAGGACTTTCCCATTCTTACTACTACAGTAAATGGAAAACCATTAGTTTATTTTGATAACGCTGCCACTTCTCAAAAACCCTGGAGCGTAATTAATGCTATTGAAGATTACTACACAAAACTCAACAGCAACGTACATCGCGGTGTGCATCATTTAAGTCAAATTGCGACTGATGCGTTTGAAGCGTCGAGAAAAAAAATTGCTGTATATATTAATGCTGCGCACGATCACGAAGTTATTTATACAAAAGGAACAACTGACAGTATTAATCTTGTCGCATATAGCTACGGAAAAAAATTTGTACAGAAGGATGATGTCATCATTATTTCTTCGCTCGAACATCATTCCAATATTGTTCCCTGGCAAATACTTTGTGATGATAAAGGTGCCAAACTGAAAGTGATTTCTATCAATGAAAAAGGAGAATTGATAATGGATTCATTCAAAGAAATGCTGAATGAAAAAGTAAAATTGATTTCTGTTAATTATGTTTCAAATTCTTTGGGAACAATTAATCCGGTTCGCGAAATTATTGAGCTTGGTCATCAACATAATATTCCTGTAATGCTCGATGCGGCGCAAGCTATTCAACATATTCCGGTTGATGTTCAGGAACTCGATGTTGATTTTCTCGCATTTTCCGGTCATAAAATGTATGGGCCAACTGGAATTGGAATTTTATACGGGAAAGAAAAATGGTTGAATGCAATGCCGCCGTACCAGGGTGGTGGTGAAATGATAAAGACAGTAAGTTTTGAAAAAACTGTTTACAACGAGTTGCCTTTTAAGTTTGAAGCGGGAACACCAAATATTGAAGCGGCAATTTGTCTTGGCGCGGCAGTGGAATATATAAACAGTATTGGCTTGGAAAAAATAGGAGAGTATGAACATGAATTGTTGCAATATGGAATAGAAAAATTATCAGCAATTGATGGATTGAAATTTGTTGGAACTGCGGAACAAAGGTCAAGTGTGATATCTTTTAATATTGAAGGCGCACATCCTTACGATGTAGGCGTGATATTGGATCAATTAGGAATTGCAGTCCGCACGGGACACCATTGTACACAACCGCTTATGGATTATTTTGGGATACCCGGAACCGTTAGAGCTTCATTTTCTTTTTATAATACTAAAGAAGAAATTGATGTGTTGGTTAAAGGAGTTGAAAAAGCAGTGAGCATGTTGGTGTGAGTAGAGATTGGTAAGTAGCAAGCGAGGTTGGATTTTTTTAGCTTCGATATTTAAAGGATTTATAAACAGCAGACGCAAGCTGATTTCTTTACTGCCGTACAAGAGTGCGACGCAACGATGCTTAATAGAATTAATATCGCTAAGGACAAAAAAATAACAAATTGAATAATGACGATTGATGAAACACAGGATGAACTGATTGAAGATTTTTCTCTTTTTGGAGATTGGATGGAGAAATATGAGAATATAATCCAGATGGGAAAAGAGCTGTCGTTGATTGATGAACAATATAAAAAAGATGAGAACCTGATCAAAGGTTGTCAGGCGAAAGTGTGGCTGCACGCAGATTTCAGAGATGGCAAGATATTTTTTACGGCAGACAGCGACGCGATCATTACAAAAGGGTTGGTGAGTATGGTGGTGCGTGTTTTGAGCGGACACACACCGGACGAAATTGTGCGTTCCGATCTATATTTTGTTGATAAGATCGGGTTGCGGCAACATTTATCAATGACACGCTCGAACGGTTTGTTATCAATGATAAAACAAATGAAAATGTACGCACTCGCGCTACAAACAAAAATGAATACGAATTAATTATGGTTGATAAGATTGATTTGGAAATGAAGATCATTGAAACGCTGAAAACCGTTTTTGATCCTGAGTTGCCGGCAAATGTTTACGATCTCGGATTGATATACGACATCAGCATAAAAGATAACGGTTACGTAAATATTAAAATGACGCTGACTGCGCCCGGCTGCCCAGTTGCCGGCGACATTATTATGGAGGTTGATAATAAGATCCGCGCAATTGAAAATGTTGCCGATGTAAACGTGATGCTCACATTC
>DATHPY010000312.1:0-6591 GCA_035483315.1 Puia sp.
GGGTGGCGGACGTTATACTTTGAAAGGCGATAAGTACACCGATTACCTGGATTTTTATAATGATAAAAAATGGGAAGGGAAATCATTCGATTTTAGCGTTACTCTAAAAAATGATACGCTGCTTCAACAAGGCGTTGAAAAAGTTGAAGGCACAAATGTTGACCACATCATTATTGAAAAATATGTGAGAATAAAAAATTAAAAAGATTTTTTATTATGACTGTTTTTGAATTCATTTCCAAACAACCTGGCGAACGTCAAAAGTTATTTAGGGAGATCCATGAAATAATTATTCGTGAAGATAAAAACGTGAAGGCAGATATTGGACCAATGATGGGAAAAGAAATGATCATTTATAATGCACCCGGAACTTTTAAATATGGATTAGCAAGCGTAAAAAGTCACATGTCGCTTCATCTGTTGCCAATGTACGTTTCGCCAAAATTGTATGAAAAGTTTAAAGAGCTTTTGCCAGATGCGAATTTTCAAAAAGGATGCATCAATTTTAAAAACGGACATGAAGTGCCGTTAAAAATAATTACTGCAGAGAAAAAGATGATCAGGTGTTTCATTTTTTTAGAGTTATTGAATAAAGATATTTAATTCGGCTTGATAATAAAAAATTTGCCGCAGATGGCGCGGAAACACAGAATGAAAAACATTTTTCCGTGTTTCTGTGCCATCTGTGGCAAGAAGTTCGTCATTGCGAAAAAATCAGCGAGCTTTGTGCGCGGAGATGTTTTGAAGCAACCTGATTTATTGATCGCAACATTTTTCAAATTAAAAAAGCAGACGGCTTCATCCCTCGCCATGACGGGCACCCTGATTAATTTTTCCGTGTTTCTGTGCCATCTGTGGCAAACAAAAAAACTATCTTTCGTAAAACTTAATATTATTCTCTGCTAAAAATTCTTTTATCACATCCGCGTGCACACAATGACCGACATGCAAAAATGGTTGGTTGGTAACATTGATAGTTTTGCCGCCGGTTTTGTATTCAAAATTTTTCATGTCAAACCCCAAATGCAAATGGCTTGTACTGCTTTGCATTCCGCAGATAGATCCGCGCTCATCAAATAAAGGTCCGCCGCTTTGCCCGCGCAAACCGGGCGTACTTAATTCAAGCCCGATAATTTTTCCCTCCTCATTTCCCAAATGTCGCGTCAGCATCCCATCAATCGGGAAACGCGGCGTTTCAATTTTTCCGGTGCTCGTCCATTCAATAGTATCAGCAGTTTCATTATAACGGAAATGTGTAAACTCCGGAAAAGGATAACCAAGCCGGCAAAGATTTTTTCCCTGCTTCAACACAGAAGTGTCTTTTAAAAAAACAGCGTGAGATTGATAAGCCGGGTTCTTAAAATTGTCGAAAATAATTATTGACAGATCATATTTTGGATGATTGATCCAACGATAACTTAAAGTCGTATCGTTCGTTACGCCAACAAACATTTCGTTCAACTGAATAATTGAATCTGGCTTATAATTATATTTCGCAGCCAGTTCAGTTATTCTTTTATTGTGTTGATTTTTTCCGATCGCCGCTTTTTCTTTTGCAAAATTGTTATAATGAGCATTTATATTTTGCCGGCTACCGATAAGATCAATAACATGTTTGCAGGTAACCGCAACGCCATTTTCATTCACAAAAAAAAGTGTTGCCGCACCGGGATTAATGATCGTTTCATTATAGATCCGCGAAATGGTATAAACCGGCCGCGTAAATTTTCCAACTTCCTCAATTGCATTTACGAACATGTTTGTTTTGATTATTGTCGGCTAAAAATACAAAAGTTGGCGGGAATGGATTTTTTGTATTTGTTATTGAAGCCTGAAAACCATCGCTTGTCTTTTATATGATTTTACATACCTGCCATATTGAAGCGCCGGTTTCCACTTTCCACTTCTTCTTATCACGCGGATCGCTTCAGCTTTCAATCCGCCATCATCTGGACCGCTCTCAGCCTCAATATTGGTTACCGTACCATCTTTATCAACAATAAAACGAACTGTCACCACTCCTTCTATATTTTTCTTTATTGCTTCTTTTGGATATCGCATATTATTCGCGAGAAAATCTCTCCATGCCTCATCGCCGCCGGGAAATTGTGATTCGATCTCTACTTTATACAGCGTTGCGCTGTCCATTGTTTCCTTTAACTTTTTCAAAGTATCTTGTCCTTTAACTTCCGTTGCAAATAAATACAACGCGAGCAAAAAAATCACTTTCATAATTAGCAGGTTTAATTTTTAAGGTCGTAACAATTTTCATTTTGCCATCTTGTTTTTAAAATTACAAAACCTGGTTGACTTATATTTTTTTACGAACCAGGGCAAAGAATTGCTATTAAGCATTCTTGCGTCGCTCTCCTATACGGCAGGAATTCTATTGAGCACTTTATTAACCACAAAGTGTACTTAGTTTGGCACAGAGATACACCAAGGAATTCTGCGCTCTTTGTGAAACTTCTTTGTGGACTTTGTGGTTCTAAGGCACCTGAAAAACATTATTATTTCTCTGCTCGGATATTCCATGTGATACAATTTAAAACTCCACCATTTTTTGCAATATCATGGCAGTTTATTGTCGCGATAGTTTGTCCTTTGAAAATTTCTTCAAATTGTTTTACAACAACATCATCTTCTTTAATGCCAAATGTTGGAATGATAACAACATTTTCCATTTGCAAGTAGTTTATGTAACATCCGTTTGCTTGGTCCTCGTCATCGTTATTATAAGGATTGTACGGAATTTTTATATAGTTTAATCCTGTTTTGCGAATAGTGATTTCAAATGAATCCCTGAATTTTTTGCCTTCGCTTTTATAATTATTGATCAATACGGTTTTATCATCAATAAAACGAACCATTCCATCTGCGTGTCCTGTAAAGTCATTTGGTTGTTCAGGAATGATAAATATCTTTTCAACTTCAAAATAATTTTGCAGTTCTTTCATTAAATTTTCTCTTTTATAAGTTGAATTCTCATAAAAAATTCTTTCAGTCATAATTATTTTATCCGTTGCACGAATTACATTTCCACCATCCAGTAGAATATTTAATCTTATAGTTTCAATTCCGAGTTGCTTACAAATCGCATCAACATTAGAAATAGTGTTTAATTCAGCTCGAGTTTTTAAATATGATGGCTTATAAACAAACTGAACAAACTTATTTATGTCAATTTGAACCGGCATATAATCAACTGCCCAAATATCATTTGTTGGTGATAAAAGTTTAAAATTAATTCCGCAATCTTTCAAAACTTTTTCAAACTGCTGATAAAAATTTGGATAATTTTTAGGCAATATATCTGATAGGCAAAGAAGATTGGTTTTATAGTCGGGGATCATCGTTTAAAAAGTTGCTCCATTCTTGTTGCTTATCTGCTCGATAAAATCTTGCTGGTGTTGTTAAACATTGAAAAGTTATATCATTTCGTTTACAAAACGCCTCGATTTCTTCAACTTTTATCTTCATAATAGGAATATCCGAAAAAGTTTTTCTTGTAAAGCAAACTCTTTTTATTTTTTTAAATTTTTCGATTTCTGAAATAACGTCTGTCCATTTAGAGACCTTTTTATCAAGATAAGCATCATGATAGTTGTCAGGCTTATCTACATTAACTTCTGTAATTAAGTCAATAAAATCAATTTTTCTTTTGTTTATATACTCTAATTTTTCCTTTTTACTCTTGCCTTTTAAGCTAACATCCCCAAATGCAGATGGGATAAGTGTCCAAAGAAAATTCCTATCTCTTCCATAAAAAAAATCGGCTTTATTTTCACTTGCTTCAGGATTAAAAGTTCCAATAACTAAAACTTCTGTTTGAGTGTTTACTTTATGTTCTGCAAATCTGTGTCTAATTAATGGCATATGGCGATAGTGTTAGTAGTTTATTCAATAATAATCCAAAAATATGAAATTGTGCTAACTAAAATTCTTCCACAATATTCCACTCGGCTAAATGTTTCCATTTAGTAACAATGTGCAGATAACGTCAAAGCACAACCGAAAATGAAGATTGATTAAGAAAATTTATGAAGATGAAAATTCATCTCACGCGGAGGCGCAGTATATGTGGAGGTTAGTTTGAAAATTATTTTCTCTACGCCTCTGCTTGAAATATTGCAAATATTACTCCACCACTCTTGTACCAAATTTAATTGTACAGATACAGAAAAATTGGCGGGAATAATTTACCACGATTTTGCGTATTCCATTACGCGATCTGGGAAATAAAATGTTTTCATTGAGTATGAAAAGCTTTGGATAAATTATCTTTTGCAGATGCATAACCATCTTTTAATTGTTCACCAACTTCGCCGGCTTTATCCGTAACACAACCTGATATCTTTTTAACTCGCTTGGCAATTTTTCTTCTTGTCTTTTCCCCACGGTGAGGGGCAAATAAAATTCCGGCAGCGGCTCCGGCTGCAATGCCCGTCAGAAATACGAAAAGTGTTTTTGTCTTATTCATAAAATATTTAATTATTACAAGGTGTAAGACTAAAACCAGGCCACTCTTATTATTGATGAATTTATTTTAACAACCTGTTGATACAAATAGCAAGACTTTTTTTCCAATCAACAATTTCAATCTTGTAAGTTTCTTTAATTTTCTTTTTATCCAATAAAGAAAAATGCGGGCGTTTAGCGGGAGTCGGATATTGCGCCGTTGGAATTGGATTTATTTTGCAGGAGCTCCTGATCAGATTTTTTATTTCAGTTGCAAATTCATACCAGCTTATTCTTCCGTCGTTGCTGTAATTATAAATTCCCGGAATAAATTTTCCACTGTTTATTATTTGCAGAATTGTATTTGCAAGATCAGCCGCATAGGTCGGCGAACCAATTTGATCATTGATAACATTAATAGATTCTTTTTCTTTCATCAACCGCATCATCGTCTTCACAAAATTATTTCCAAACTCAGAATACACCCAGGATGTGCGTATAATAATTGTCTGATCATTATTTTTAAATGCAAGCCCCTCTCCTTTTAATTTTGATTCGCCATAAATATTAATAGGAGAAACGGCATCATCTTCTGTTAATGGTGTTGATGAATTTCCGTCAAAAACATAATCTGTTGAAAGATGAATGAGTTTTGCATTTGAGTTTTTACAGGCTGCTGCAATTATTCCAACGGCTTTCGCATTGATAAGAAATGCTTTTTCTTTTTCGCTTTCGGCTTTGTCAACGGCTGTGTATGCGGCGCAGTTAATGCAAAATGATGGATTTGTAGTTGAGAAGAAATTTTTTACCGAAGCTTCATCGCTTATTTCTAAATCGCCTTTGGTTAAAAAAATAAATTCGAATTGAGAATAACTGGTTGACGCTACGCGCAGCTCTTGTCCGAGTTGACCGTTAGTACCTGTTATGACAATTTTCTTCATTTTTAGAATTATATCTTTTGCTTGTTCTTTTTTGTGTGGGCAAAAAAGAACCAAAAAAGCCCATCCGTCTCGCCTGAGGCGAGATCGGGACAGGAAGTTTGATTAAACTTTTGTGCCACTGTGATCTCAGCGTTTGATCTTTATTCAACGCTTTACAATTTCTCAGCGCGGTTAGTTTGAATAAAATTATCCTTCAAATTCAAAATTATTTTTACAGTCTGCAAATGCAGGCAATAACAGATCTTTTGTCGAAACAATTGTTTGATGCGATGGTACTTTCCAGTCGATCTTTAATGTGGCATCATTAAAAATAATTCCACCTTCACTTTCTTTATTATAAAAATTATCACACTTGTACATAATGTCTGCAGTTGCGCTTAACACCGAAAATCCATGTGCAAACCCACGCGGAATAAGCAATTGCTTTTTATTATCAGAAGAAAGTTCGATACTAAACGACTTGCCATATTGAGGAGAACCTTTGCGTAAATCAACAACAACATCTAAAATTTTTCCCTGTAATGTTCTTACCAATTTTGCCTGCGCGTGAGGATTTAATTGATAATGCAATCCGCGGACAACTCCATATTTTGAATGTGACTGATTATCCTGGATGAACTTTGCCTGAATTTTTTCCTGCTGAAAAATTTTTTCATTGTAAGATTCAAAAAAAAATCCGCGCTCATCTTCGAACGCAAGTGGTTCGAAAATTAATAAACCGAGGAATTCTGTTTTGGTAAAAGGCATGAAGTTTAAATGAGTTTGTATAAATTATTTTGGAACTAAACTTTAATTCTCAATTTTGTCTGTTCTTTTTTGCTTGTGCAAAAAAAAACCAAAAAAGCACACACGAAAACGATGACAGCCCGTTTTCGGGACAGGAGGTTTGATTTAACTCTTGTACTACTGTGACCTCAACATTTGTTCTTTATTCAACACTTCATTATTTTCGAGCTGTTGCCTGTTTCAAACCCATTTTCACATCAGCACATTTTCAAATTATCACATTATCTCTTTGCGTACTGCTGATTATAATATTTCTGATAATCGCCGCTCGTTACATGATGCACCCATTCCTGGTTTTGCAAATACCAATCAACTGTTTTTTCCAAGCCTTCTTCAAATTGCAGCGAAGGTTTCCATCCTAATTCTTCATTCAACTTTGTTGCATCAATCGCATAACGCAGATCAT
>DATHPY010000313.1:0-2898 GCA_035483315.1 Puia sp.
GGAAAATAAAGACTACAAGACTTTAACCGAAAACTGCACACAGGCATTAGCGTTAGTAAGAGAGGCTAAAAATTTATGAGTTATAAATTATGAGTTATGAGGAATGAGGCAAAAAATTTAAGATTAAGAAGCTAAACACCAGCAACCGGCATCCATTTACAGTCTTATCGTTTCCGGTAAATATTTTTTTATTAATCCTTCATAATAAGGCTTCAACTCCGCCACTACTGGTGGTTTCGGGCTTTTGGAATACAGGTCGTATGGGTTGAATTTATTAACCCATTCAAACATCTCGCGGTCATGATTATCTAATAAATGTTCGTAACCATGTTCTCGGTGCTGGGAATAAAATGAGTGATAACGTATCATGTATAACGCCGGCTCCGGCAAATGATCTTTCATGATGTGATATAAATATTCGTCGTGTCCCCAACTCATTGTTACGTTGCGCAATCCGCAACCTTCCGAGTACACACCATATTTTGTATTGTAACGTTCATCGCTGAAATCAGGATTGTTTGCAAAAAATTCCGGGTAAACAATTTTGTCGGAGTATTTGCAACCGACCGGAAAAGTATCACCAACAACAGCCCATTGCGGCTCACCAAATAAACACAATACTTTTCCCATGTCGTGAATAAAACCTGTCAGTACAAACCAATCAGGATGTCCGTCTGCGCGGATCGCTTCACCGGTTTGTAATAAATGCTGCAATTGGTCCAATGCAATATCCGGGTCGGAGTCATCAACAAGCGTGTTTAAAAAATCCATCGCATCCCAAACGCGCATTTGTTTGCGGTTGAACTGCAAAAATTCATGTCGCTTTTCCTGTACAAAATCGTAGGTCTGATATGTGTGGTTCAAACGGTAAAACTCGCGCACAGTGTCTCTTTGCGGCTCATCGTAATTGCGAAATTCTTTTTGCGGCTTGCCTTCTTCCGGGTAACGTTTCAGCACGTCTTCGTCCCATTCTTCAATGTTGTGAAGCGGATTAATTTCTTTCGCAGAAAATGCAGTTTGCTCTTTCATGAGTTGGAGAGTTTATAGAAAATAAATTTACAATTTTTTAAATAGAGAAGGAAATTTTTGCTCCAGGCTTTTGAATATCTATTCATTTCGATTCGTGAAGACAGGAACCGAGGTAACAGAAACTGTTCAAAGCGTTTGGCCTTGCCGTTAGTAAGGTGCTCAATAAAATTTCTGTCGTACAAGAGTGCGACGCAACGATGCTTAATAGTAATTCTTTCGCCCGTGACATAATAATAATCTCAAAACTCAGACTCTTAAAATTTAATTAAGGACTTATATTTTTCATTCATCATTCACTATTGACCATTGACGAGGTCACCAAAACACCGTGTACAAAGCTGCTAATATTCCGACAATAATTACCGAACCAATAATAAAACCTGTTGAGCTGCGAAACATTTTTGTATCAACGATAACTGCTTTTGAATAATCTTTTTTATTTGATGTAAGACTGATAATAATAACAAGCGCAACGAGAATTACAAATACAATACTCATGCGGTCGAGAAATGGATAATCGGGAAACGCGCCGTGCGTCCACACCGGTAAAAATTTTAAAATTGTGGAAAGCGGAATGGTGAGCAGCGCTGCGGTTAATGCGGCGCCGGCTGTTGTGCGTTTCCAAAAAAAGCCGAGTAAAAAAATGGTGAGCACACCCGGCGAAATAAAACCAACATATTCCTGGATGAATTGATAAGCCTGGTCTAAATTTCTTAATGCCGGCGCAACAATGCTCGCGATGAGCATCGCAATAACAACTGTAACGCGGCCGGTCTTTACCAATTGTTTTTCGCTGGCAGTTTTGTGAAAATATTTTTTATAAATGTCCAATGAAAAAATGGTGGAGATGCTGTTTGCTTTTCCAGCGAGAGATGCAACGATGGCTGCTGTTAATGCAGCGAATGCCAAACCTTTTAATCCGTTCGGTAATAAATTCATTAATGTCGGATAAGATTGGTCGGGTTTGATGACGCCGTTCGCATCAGCCATTTGTTGAGTGAACATTCCGTTTTGATGCATTACAAACATGGTGATCCCGGGAATAACAACAATAACCGGAACAAGTAATTTTAAAAATGCCGCGAATAAAATTCCGCTGCGCGCTGTCTTCAAATCCGCACCCAGCGCACGTTGCGTGATGTATTGATTGCAACCCCAATAATTTAAATTGTTGATCCACATGCCGCCGACCAAAACCGAAAGCCCGGGCAAGTCTTTATAAAACGGATTTGATTTATCAAAAATCATGTGAAAATGCGAAGGAGCTTTTTCACGAATCAAACTCAGTCCTTTTAAAATATTATTTCCAAATCCAAAATGACTTGATAATAATGTGAGCGCGAGATATGTCGTCACTAACCCGCCCATAACGAGTATGGCAACCTGTATTACGTCGGTATAGCCGATAACTTTCATCCCACCGAGTGTAACGAAAATCGCAAACAACCCAAGCCCGACCATGCACCATTCAAAACTTATTCCTGAAATTGATGAAACTGCCAGCGCACCGAGATAAATTATAGAAGTGAGATTTACAAAAACATAAACGAGCAACCAAAAAACCGCCATGATAGTGCTCACTTTATCGTTATACCGCTTTGCTAAAAATTGCGGCATTGTGTAAATTTTATTTTTCAAATAAACAGGAATAAAAAAAATGGCAACGATTATTAATGTTGCAGCAGCCATCCATTCGTAAGTGGAAATAGCTAAACCCAATGCAAATCCTGAACCTGCCATTCCGATAAAATGTTCCGCAGAAATATTTGATGCGATTAATGAAGCGCCGATCGCCCACCAGGTTAATGCGCCTTCCGCGAGAAAAAAATCTTTTGAATCCGTTTGCGCTTTTTTCTTTTTGTGATACAC
>DATHPY010000314.1:0-11378 GCA_035483315.1 Puia sp.
CCTGTGTTAAACAAGACAGAATTTTTGAAAAAAATTATATTTATAAAAAAGTTGCTTAACCCATAGAAATCGGAATAAATGATGGGGCTGTGCGAAAGGAATTGTGTTTATGCCGAACCATTTGGTTCGCGCAGGAGCAGCCGTTACCTTGCTTTCCTTTTTTTCCTGATTTTACAAAAACAATTCTCTAATTTTTTAGATTGTTGATGCCATGCGCACAATCGATGAACGGAGCGTCGCAACGGCCGCCTTATTAAAAAGCAACGGCCGGAAACAAAATCCCATTTTAAAAATTACACATGTCCATTACAGTTATATTGAAAATCTTTTTACTGAAATCAATTTTGCCTTCTTAGTTTCAATGCCAATCGGTTTATCAAGGCATCTGAAATGGATCGCTTCAGCGACATGCGCGAGTTCGATATGATTGCATCCCGGGAGCCGGAAATTATTTTTTTCCGTTGGTGAATCGTTTTGAAATACTTCAACACAGCTCGCACCAAGCTCGTTTATTTCGAGAGGAGAGAATGTTGCTGTTGCCCTTCTGGTCGGGCATAAAGGAAAAAAATGTAATACAAACTTATATATTTCCTTTATAAATTTAAAAAAATAAATAATAACGGTTATGTATATCCGAAAAAGAAATTAGTGAAAATTATATAGAGCATCCCTTTCTGATTTTCGTTCGTTCAATTTGAAACTGGGGTTTTTTCTTTTGCTTATTGAAATTTACTTCGGCTCTAAATTGTTTAGAGTTTTTGGAGCCAATAGTTTTTATTTCCATTTTGTAAGGAAGGCGTCATGCGATTGATTATAATCAACGATTAGTTTTTCATACAGTGAATTGTCAATTCTATAACCTCTGTTTAGCCAATATTCAGTCATTCCATCAGTAAGCGTTTCAATATTCAACTGACATCCATCCTTATTAATTTTAATAATGTTATCACAAATCAATAATTCAGTTTCATCTCTTAGATGTAACATCTCTTGCATTAGATTATTCTTATTGTCTTTGAGTAATATGCTAATCATCTAGTTTCGTTTAGAATTCGTTTTGTTTACCCATTGACTAAAATTATTATCGTTTTGTAAACAAAAGATAGACAATGATCCCCTTTAAAAAATAAAAAAGAGATATTTTGGGTGCAAAAAAATCATAGGTTATATAGCTATTAGGACTGATCGGTCTTTCTAATTTGGAATGAAAATGGATTCTGAATTTGTGAATTGCATATTCAGTTTTCAAAAATGGCAGATTGTTTCAACATATCAAAATGTACCTTTCCCCCATTGTTTTTCACTAAATCACGGAAAAGCGAGTATCCTTTCAAGATTGCATTTTCCCAATCTTTTTTTGATCTTACATTAACTTCAAATGGCGCTGTTAGTTCTTTGATTTGATTAAGCAATGAAGGGCTGATTTTTATTTCTTCTTTAAAAAAATTATTCCGCTTTGCTTTATTAAAAACGATTAATGAAATAGATTCCTCAGTAATACTCGCTCTCGCGCCATCTTCAATTTTATCAATAGTCGGATTACTTTTTCTTTTTCGTTTCATCATTGATCTGGTGCAAGGCGACCAACCCAACATAGTTGCAAATGTATAATGAAAGACATCGTGGAATCTGTAAAAATCACTTTCTATCGAATTGTCATCAATAAAATCTCCGACCTGCTTGCCGTTAATAGCAACTTTTGTTTTTATCATTTCGCCGACTTCCAAAGAATCAAAGGTTACTGTAAAATTCCTTGGAAGTTGTTCCTTTTCGTCAAATGCGGAGTCAAAATATTGTTTCGTGGTAATCATTTTATAAGTGGCTTATCGTTTAATAAATTATTTTTTATTCTCTCCAAGCTATCAATCGAAATTAAAATATTTTTCTTTTCAATTAATTTCTGATTAATTATAGAATCAGCCGTCGCTTCTTTGAGCTTTAATTCTGTTCCTTTATCTAATCCTGTGTTAAAAACAGACCAATCAAAAACAAATTTGATAATGATGGCTATTGCGATACCTATTGCAGTTACTGCGATATAATTATTTGCCTTTTGGTCCCTTTCAATTAGGTTAATTCTGCCGTTTTGCACTTCATTAGTTGTATTTATCTTAATATCAAGTTTGTCATAATTTGTCCTTATTTTTTCCATCAAAACATTTGGCGAGGCCAATTCGCCCGCAATTAATGCATCAATGTATCTGGTTGGAATTGTATCTTGGTTTTTATGTTCGTGGCTTTCCAGTTCGTAGCTCGTTTTTTCATTTGGTGATAATTCTAAATCTGCGAACCAAATTAAAAAACAAGGTTCTCCCTTAAGCAAGGAAATTGGACTTGAGCCAGCGTTATATACCGAATAAACCAAGTTTCCTTTAAATCCAGGATCAACATGAAATCCTGAAACATTTATAAGACCCTTTAGCTTGATACCAGCCTTGATGGAAATAAATGCAATTTTATCCGTTGGGACAGTTACGGTCTCTAAAGTCAGAAGAAGCGCAAACTGCCCAGGGTTTATTGTTACCTGTTCTTTTAATTGAGTAAGAAATTCTTTCTTTTTATCTTTCGAATCAGTTCTAAATATTTCATTTCCCAAAGAAAGTTCATAAGCTCCGCAGACGACCCTATTTTGATCTGGATCGATGACTTTTTTAGTCTTAATAAGTTCTCTTAATTTGTCTGAGCCTAAATATGCCATAAATTATGCTATAAAGTTACTTCTATTATAAAACCACACCAGCTGATTTGCTGTTACTGGTCAAATTTTTTATACTTTTTATTCACCGTCAGAATTTTAGTGATTCATTCCAATATTAAAACGCAAAGCTAATTAAAAATTTTGATTGTAAGAAATTCTTACTATTTTTGTATGAAAATAATACAAAATGCAAAATCTTGATTATGCATCAGTCGAAAAGGAAATAGTCAAGGCTATTACTGAAATTAAAACTAAGTTGAAAATAGAAATAGATTTAGAGGGTGACTGCTGCCCCGGCAATATAATTAGTAGCCAAATACTTCTCACGGTAATGGGCAGAATAGCGAAATCCCTCGGAATTATTATACCAGATAATAGATACATTTTCCACGAAAGAACGAAAAAAACGCAAACACAATTAACGATCAAACAATCCGCACAAAAACTGATTAAAATAGCAAAACATGGAAACAAATAATTTAAATTCTGATCGAGAAAAAATTGCCCTCCGTCTAAAAAAAGCAAGAGTCCTCGCCGGATTATCTCAGGAACAGGCAGCAATTAAAATGGGTCTGCAGCGCCCTGCCATTTCCGAAATAGAAGCTGGCAAAAGAAAAGTAAGCGCAGAAGAAATAATCCAGTTTTCAAATTTATATAAAGTGGATGCCGCTTGGCTCTTACTGCAAGAAAATGATAACGAGTCAATGACAGAGGAACACAAGTTTGCGGCGCGTGAATTGGGTAAATTGAATAAAGACGACATAAAAAAACTTATTGATGTACTGAAAATTCTTCCTAAGTAAACGAATGGAAAATTATGAATGCTCTATTTAGAAAGGCAATACTGGCGGCGGATGAGGTTCGAATGCAATTGATATTTGACATCTATCAGCCCGTGAATATATTCGATTTATGTATGAAGCTAGGATTGACAGTAAGATTTATTGACATTAATATGGAAGGTCTTTACGTAAAAAATAAAGACGGAACGCACCCCACAATTTTACTTTCGAGTCAACGACCGTTGCCCCGGCGTTGTTTTACTTGTGCTCATGAACTTGGCCACCACATTTTTAATCATGGTTTCAAAATAGACGCTTTGTCTGAACAAGATACTGATCTTGGTTCGAGTGACACTGAGGAGCTTCTGGTAAATTCTTTCGCAGGCGCACTTTTGATGCCAGTCGCAGGTATTCGTTCTGAATTCGCTAAAAGAGATTGGCTATTTCAAAAAGCGTCTCCGCTAGAATTTTATACAATTTGTTCTGTTTTTGGAACAGGATACCAAACACTGATTCTGCATTGCAGAGCGAATAAAATTATCGATGATTCTAAAGCAAGTTCATTATTAAAATTCACACCTGTCAAAATGTTCAAAGGGCTTTTTCCTCAAAATGTAAAAAATTCCTACTTCAAAATTGTCGATAATTACTGTGAGCTCTCTATTATAGATCTTGAGGTCTCAAATTATATTATCTTGCCTCATCATTTGATAGTGGAAGGAGATCATTTAAAAGAGGTTTATAAAACGAGTATTGGAACCGGATACGTTACAGTAAAATCCGGGATAGTTCGAGTGGCTTCCGTTGATGCGAGCATCAGTTTCTTCATTAGAATCCAAAACGCACATTACGTCGGGCTTGCCGAAAATCGTCATTTAGAAAACTCAATTGATTAAAAAACTATGACTGCTAAACCTGAGATAATATTTGAAATGAACTTATCAAATGCCTGGCGAGAAACGATGGATCGGATTATTAAGTTACCGGGTCATGAAATTGCCCCATTAGTCTTGACTCTTACAGATTTTACTGAATCAGCAAAAATTAGAAGTGTTTTGGACGAAAGCCTAAAAAAAGATGGTAAGGCATCCATTCAAACTGTCGCTGAGACTATTTTTCCAGATTCCCTTTATCAGTATTTTGGCCAAGATAGAAAAGTTCTCTACCGGGAATACAAGGCTATTTTATCCAGGATACACGATATTGACAAAAGAAATAAGCGTGGAACATACTTTGAGAGACTCATAGCCTATGATGGGAAAATTAATCAATTGGAAATTATCATTTCTTCCTACTTAAAAAACAAAAGCGTGAGGCGTTCCAAGCTTCAGGCTTCAATTTTTGATCCTCGCAAAGATCATATCAAAAACCGATATCAGGGCTTTCCATGTTTGCAACACGTAACATTCAGTACAACAAAACAAGGAGGCCTTATTTTAAATAGCTTTTACGCTCTGCAATATCTTTATGAAAGAGCGTATGGGAATTGGTTAGGGTTAATAAATCTTGGTAAATTTATGGCAAACGAATTGCAATTGCACTTTGAAGGATTCAATTGCTATATTGGTGTTGAACAACTTGATCATTTAACGAAAACCAGCGCTAAGGATTTATTGAAAATGACTAGTTAGTTAGCTCATTTAAGAAAAACTAATTTTGTCAAGTTTTTATGTCTCAGCCGCTCAGAAAAATCTCAAATACAAAATCGAAATTGAAAATTTATATTCCATTATCTCCGGCTAAAATAACCGTAGTATATGATAGTTATTGGAGATTTGCAGCAACAAGACAAGACGTTTTTTTTAATAGGTTTGAAGGGAAAGGTTTTCCATGGTCAACTGACTCTATTATTAACCGGTACAAATTCACTAATGTCTATCGTGCAGCGGATAGAGTTAGCCAATATTTAATCAGAAACGTGATCTACAGAGATGATCTGCCCAATTCGCCCAAAGAAATCTTGTTTCGAATTTTGCTATTTAAGTTATTTAATAAAATCGAAACCTGGGAATTGCTAAATTCAAAAATTGGCAAAATAACTTTCGAAGACTATAACTTCAAACAATATGATAAAATTCTTACAAATGCAATGGCAATCGGCAAAAGAATATATTCGGCTGCATACATAATGCCTTCCGGAAAATCCTATTTTGGTTTTTTAAGAAAACATAGCAATCATCTAAAATTGATCGAATTAATAGTACAGAGTGATACTCACAACCAATTAGCCGGTGCGCAGACAATGCAATTTGCCTTCGAAATTTTAAAACAATTTCCAAGTCTTGGTGATTTTTTAGCTTATCAACTATTAATAGATATTAATTATTCTCCCATTTTAAATTTTTCAGAATCAGAATTCGTTGTGCCCGGTCCCGGAGCAAAAGGAGGAATTAGCAAGTGTTTTTCTGATACTGGTGGACTAAGTAATGTTGAAATAATCAAATTTATGACTGACCGTCAAGAAATAGAATTCGATAGGTTAGGATTGTCTTTTAAAACTCTTTGGGGCCGACGACTACAGTTAATTGACTGTCAAAATATTTTTTGCGAAGTAGATAAATATGCAAGAGTGAAGCATCCGCAAATTAGTGGGAATAGCGAAAGGACAAGAATAAAGCAAATGTTTAAAATTAATTACAAACCTGTTGATTTTTGGTTTCCTCCTAAATGGGGTATAAATGAAAAAATAAAAGCTCAGAACATTAAACACGAAAATCAAGGCTTATTGAATTTAACGAACCTAGCATAAATTCAGCTTAACTAAAAAACTCTTTCAAATCTAATATTATTCAATTATTTTTTTATTCCTTCTGCGATTACAAATGCCATTGAATAATGTATCGAGTGCGAAATGCTAACATGCCATACAACTATCCCCAGGTTATCAGAAATTTTTTTGGGTTTCCCAATTAATTTTATTTCTGGTTGACTATAATTCGTTTCCAATATTTGAATTTGAGTTAAAGAAATTCCATCCTGCATTCCGGTTCCTAAACATTTTAACACCGCTTCTTTTGCTGCAAATCTTCCTGCAAGAAATTTTAGCTTTTTTTGTGTAGAATAAAGATTTAGTTCCTTTGGTGAAAAAAATCTTTTTAAGAGGTCAATATCTGTTTCCCATTTAAGTAGTTTTGTTGTACGATGATTTACGACATCGCATCCGATTCCTATGATCATAATCTTTTTAATTTTTGATAGCGGTGATTTGAACCCTGTCAAAATAATTACTCATCACCTAATTGTTCATTCCCTGAATTTTCTTTGTTGTTTTGAATAATATTTAAATACACTTTATACTGGAATCCTTTCAATAGACGATAACATTTTCGCAAAGCTATTTTAGCAAAGAAAGGTAATTCCAGTTCGACGCCTTTGCCTGCTGCGCCAATTATAGCAAATACAATGTGAAAGTCAGATGCTCGAAATTGATTTCCTGGTATCATCTGGCGAAAGTTCCCAGCTGGTAGATGGTCACGTATTATTTGCCGAAATTGCGAATCTAACAACAAAAGTTCCGCTGACACATAGCCTTGATTAAATAAGTGACTTAATACTGAGGAACCAGAATATCTTTTAATATGTATCAACCACTTTTGAGGGACTATGACATCGCACAACTCGATTTTACTTCTGCTGCCTCCATATACAATGTTGTGTGCGTCCATACAAAGTCCGTGCAAAGCCTCTGTTATTGCTTCGTTATAAGCTTTTTCATTTTCGTGATTATAGGGAATAAACGGAATGTTCGATTGAGGAATGCTTTGAATTTCTGCAGATAATTGTCTTACGAAATTTCTTTTTATTTCGTACCACTTTCCACTATTAAGTATAAAATAGCGATTACGATAATTCAATTCAGTATTCAAGCAATTAATAGTTCTCCAGCGGTAAATTATTTTTTTCTCATTTCCGCTTTTCCATGCAGTAATAATATTGTCATTCAAATCATCCAAAGAAAGAACTTCTTTAAGGTCGTGTGTTTCCAGAAATTTTTCTGTATCGAGATCATCAAAAATAAGATCACGCTTTCTTTCAGAGTATTTGAATCCCGCAATTACATTCCATTCAATAATTTCCGGAACTGCCATCCATACTTGATCTGGATGGTTCTTAATTTTGGTAACCAATTGAAGATTTAATTCTCCCATCAATTCTGATTCTTGAATCTCTTTTAAAAAATCTATCCAAGGGAAAAATTCTTGATATCTTTTTTTTCTAGAATTTAAAAAGCATGATTTCAAAAATTGGTGGACATTAGTAATGTCGACGGCAGCAGAAACAGATAAAGAGTCTTTGCCTGTTAGAGTTCGGCCAAAGCCGGGTGCATTAGTTCGTACCGTGATGCCATGTAATAAATCCTTTTCAATGTCAATCCCAAAATCACTTGCAGAACCTAATCTTGCAAGTTGCTCCCTTGCAAGTTTTGCATTAGCACCCACAACCCTTTTATCGATACTGCGCAAGCTATTTTCCTCTGCAAGATTTGCCGCAGTAATCAGCCCGAAGCGATCTTCGGTTCGATTTTCCTTAAGCAAAAATCTTCCCGATCCAAAAGGAATTGCAAAAAAACGATGAACGCCATTTCTTACTTGAACTTTACATATTAATAGTGCGCTGGCACCTGAAACTAAAAAAACATCTTGAGGTATTGCATTGCTATTTATGAAAAAATTTTCTATCCACTCTGGTGAATGGGAGTGTGAAGCCGCATAATACAGTGTGCCAACATTAGGAATATTGACATGATTTAAATCAGGATTTACAAAGTCTTCAATTTGTTCGAATTGTTCCTTGATTAAGTAAATGTTTAGTTTGTTGATTTCGGGCATAGGTTTTAAATCAAGATAACGCGAGCAAATTATTTTTCTTGCGAAATCATTAATTTAAAATATAAGCACTTGGATATTTCTACACACTTACACTTATGGGTTTGTATTATATTGTCTGCTGCTTTAGAATTCTTGGATTATTTTATAATATCATTTCACCATTTTCTATTTATTTTTTTTCGAAAAAAAATTGAAAAAATCATCTTGTTGGAAATCAATAAACTAAATTATTTAGTATAATAAATGCTAAATTAATTAGTATAAGTATTTACCTTAGTTCTTTCACCCGCGAGTTATGTACGTAAACTGTAAAACATATTTCAGCTTACGCTATGGTACTTTTGCCACTGAGGAACTGGTAAAAGCTGCTGTGGAGCAGGGTGTCCATACACTCGCGCTGACCAATATCAATACTACCTGTGACGCCTGGGAATTTGTGAAATGTTGCCGCGCGGAAAATATAAAATCAATACTTGGCACAGAAATTCGGAATGGCGAAAAGCTACTTTACATTTTACTGGCTAAAAATAATTACGGCTTTAGTGAGATCAATTATTTTTTGTCTTATCATTTGACGCGCGATGAACAATTCCCTGAATTTCCTTCTTCGAGTATACATGACTGCTATATCATCTATCCTTTCGGCGCGAAAGCGCTTGAGGAATTAAATCCTGATGAATTTATTGGTGTGCAATACACAGAGATTAATAAATTATTTGGACTGAATAAAGAGCTTGTTGAAAAAAAATGTATCGTCCGTCAGCCGGTGACGTTTCAAAGTAAAGGATATTATAACCTGCATAAACTGCTGCGTGCGATCGATAACAATGTGCTGTTATCAAAACTTTCGCCGGACAGTATTTGTGGCGCTCATGAATATTTCATCTCTCCGGAAAAGTTGTTACAATATTTTTCCAGGTATCCGCAAATAGTGATGAATACTTATAAATTATTAGAGTTGTGTGCTGTAGAGATGGAGTTTGGTAAAGACAAAACAAAAAAAATATTTTCTTCTTCGAGAGAAGATGACCGCGTGTTGCTTTCCAAGTTCGCGCATGATGGAATGATCCTGCGCTACGGCTCGCGCAACGCGACGGCAAAAGAGAGGGTAGAGAAAGAACTTTCCATCATCAATCAACTTGACTTCAATGCGTATTTTCTTATTACCTGGGATATTATTCGCTATGCCCAGAGCCGGGGCTATTATCATATCGGTCGCGGCAGCGGCGCTAACTCCATTGTGGCATATTGTCTCGGCATTACGGATGTGGATCCGATCGAGCTTGATCTTTTTTTTGAACGGTTTTTAAATCCGCACCGGACCTCGCCTCCCGATTTTGATATTGATTTTTCTTACGCGGTGCGTGACGATGTCTTTGATTATATTTTCAAACGATATGGGAAAGATCATGTCGCGCTGCTCGGAGTATATGCAACTTTTAAATACCGTTCCGTCGTGCAGGCACTGGGAAAAGTTTTTGGATTGCCGGAGCAGGAGCGAAAAGAAATGTCCGAGAACCCCGGGAAAAATTATCCAAAAGACAGCATACCTTTTTATATCCTGCATTATGAAAAATTTTTAAATGGTTTCCCGGATTATATCGGCATCCATGCCGGAGGGGTCATCATTTCAGACGCGCCGATCTATAATTACACCGCACTATTCTTGCCCCCCAAAGGATTTGCGACCGCGCAGCTCGATATGTATTACGGCGATGATATTGGTCTATACAAACTGGATATATTAAGCCAGCGTGGGCTTGGTCATATCAGAGATTCACTGGACATCATTAAAAAAAATTGCAGCGTGGATATCAATATTCATGAGATAGCAAAATTTAAGAAGGATAAAAATCTAAATCAACATTTAAGTGTGGGCAACACCATCGGATGTTTTTATATCGAGTCGCCTTCGATGCGTCATGTGAATCAAAAACTGCATTGCTCGGATTATGAAACTTTGGTAGCCGCGAGTTCGATCATTCGCCCCGGTGTCGGGCGTAGCGGGATGATGACCGCGTATATCGCGCGGCACAATAACAAACCGTATCAAAGCCTGCATCCAAAGCTTGCAGAGATCTTAAGATCCACTCACGAAGTGATGGTCTACCAGGAAGACATTATCCGTGTGGTGCATGAGTGGGCGGGGCTCTCGATGGCGGAAGCGGATCTCCTGCGTCGCGCTACGAGTTTTAAATATAGAGTGAAGGACCAAATGGGTTTTTTGAAAAATAAATTCTTTGCTAACTGCAAACAATTGGAATATCCAGATGCAACCGTTAGCGAAGTTTGGAGACAGATAGAAAGTTTTGCCGAGTTCAGTTTTTGTAAAGCGCATTCGGCGTCATTCGCGGTAGAGAGTTATCAAAGCCTTCATTTAAAAACCTATTACCCGCGCGAGTTCATGGTTGCAGTCATCAATAATTTTGGGGGATTCTACGGGAGAGAATTATATTTTTATGAACTCCATAAAGCGGGCGCGGTGATCCATGCGCCATGCATCAACAATAGTGATATACAAACAAACATTAACGGGATTGATGTCCATGTCGGTTTTCATCATATCAAATCCTTGCGTGCAAGTATTGCAGAAAAAATAATCGAAGAGAGAAACGCGAATGGGAAATATTTGCATTTGCAGGATTTTGTCGAAAGAACCAGTGTCACTCCCGAACAAATAAAAATATTAATTCGCGTCGGTGCGCTTCGCTTCACCGGGAAAAATAAAAAGACGCTTTTGTGGGAGGCAGTTTTTTTAGAAAATAAAAATGCAAAACAAATTGATCCGCGCGAATCGTTGTTTGTGCAGAATGAAAAAAAATTTGATCTGCCGCCTTTACCCGTTTATGAAATGGATGATGTCTATGATGAAATTGAAATTTTAGAATTCCCGGTTGGCAATCCCTTTGACCTGGTGGAAGAAGATCCGCATCAATTCTTACCAGCGGCACAAATGAAAAACTATGTGGGAAAAGTCGTGACACTGCTGGGTTATCACATCACGCATAAACCGGTCAGCACCGTGCATGGTGACGCGATGAGTTTTGGGACATTCATTGATGTTAGCGG
>DATHPY010000315.1:0-2285 GCA_035483315.1 Puia sp.
TTCTTCACTTCTCCATTTATGAACAAGGCGATTGGTAAATTCGTTGCTGATGAATATTCTTTCGGTAATCTCTTTTGGAGAGGATTTGGACGAGGTTGCAATTTTTGCATTATAACTTTGCGCCCATTTTAAAATAGTATAGGGACGATGTTTTTGATAGAAAGTAAAGAAACGTTTATTTAAATCAATGCATTCTTTCTCCAAAATATTTGTCACGACCTCCACGCCGGCATTTTTCAATTTATCAATTCCTTTTCCGTTGACTTTATCAAATGGATCGCGGCAACCGACAACTACTTTTGGAATTTTATGGTAAAGAATTAAATCAGTACACGGTGGAGTTTTTCCATGATGAACACAAGGTTCGAGAGAAACATATAAAGTTGATTTTGGAATAAGATCTTTATTTTCTTCACTGACAGAATTGATGCAATTAACTTCCGCATGTGCTTGACCGTGAATTTGATGATATCCCTCCCCGATAATTTTTTCATCATGCACTAAAACTGCGCCCACCATAGGGTTTGGCGCAACATAACCTGCTCCAAGTTTTGCAAGTTCTAAGCAGCGATGCATGTATAATTCGTCAGTTGTCAATACGTGATGGTTGAAGAATACAAATGTATGAATTAAGTTTGCTGCATGACAATTCACGAAGCGCACCAGAAATTGTTGTTTCAGTTATATCATATTTATGATAGCAACGAGGCTGAAGCAATTGCAAATCTTGTAATGGAAAACCTGGTAGGATGGAAAAAGATTGACAGGATAATTAATAAGTATGTTCCACTTTCAATACCTCAACTTGAATTGTTTGAAAAATATTTACAAGAATTATCAACGCATAAACCTGTTCAATATATTTTGCAGGAAGCGTGGTTTTGTAATTTGAAATTTTATGTTGATGAAAATGTTTTGATACCAAGACCGGAAACAGAAGAGTTGGTGGAGTGGATAGCTGAAGAAGTGAGAAGTAAGAAGTTAAAAGTTAGAATGAAGGAACAAGGAACAAGCGACAAGAAACAAGATCCGCCATTCACCATTCACCATTCACCATTAACGATTCTCGATATCGGCACCGGCAGCGGCTGTATTCCTGTTGCATTAAAAAAGAAGTTAGACAATGTAAACATTTATTCCTGCGATATCAGTGAGAAAGCCCTTGAAGTTGCAAAACGAAATGCTTTATCAAATAATGCTGGCATAAATTTTTTACATCTCGATTTTTTGAATAACGAACAGCGAAATGAATTGCCATCTTGCAATATAATTGTTAGTAATCCGCCGTATATTCCTGCTAATGATAAATCATCTATACCCAATAACGTTATAAATTTTGAGCCTCACATTGCTTTATTTGTAAACGATGATGATCCGTTGATTTTCTATAATGTTATTGCGGATTTTGCATTGGAGAAATTATTATCTAACGGAATTGTATATGCCGAGCTTCACGAAGATCTGTTTTCTAATGTTAAGAAATTGTTTCTTCAAAAAGGATTTCAGGGCGTAACAATCAAAAAAGATTTGCTAGGAAAGCATCGCATGCTAAAAGCAACTATGTTGCCATAATTTATTTGCCTTCTTTTCATATCCATTCTACATTTGCGCAGATTTTAAAAATGAAAACACGCATCAAAATATTATTCTTATTTATTTTCTTTCTGCAAAACTTTTATATTGTTTTCGCGCAGGAGAATAATACTTTATTTAAAGACTCATCATGGAGTGTTCATTTTCAACTTACAGTTATTTCCCAGGCGCACTCGGGCTTTAAAGCAAAGTACAGCGGCACGAATAGTTTGGCCGATACACCAGAATTTGGAGCTACCAGCATAACAACAACTTTGTTTTTAGGAAAAAAATTATGGAAAGGCGCTGCATTTTATTTTAACCCGGAATTATCCGGCGGTAGAGGATTAAGTTATGCTGTTGGTGTTGCAGGCGCGTTGAATGGAGAAACATATCGCATCGGCAATCCGGCGCCGGTTGTATCTGTTGCAAGAGCTTATTTGCAACAAAATATTGCATTGAATAATTCCTATTACGAGAATGTTGACGATGCTGCGAACCAGGTTGGCGGAAAAATTCCTTCAAGCAGAATTACAATCAGCGCCGGAAAATTTTCAATGTCTGATTTTTATGATAAGAATAGTTACAGTCATGATCCGCGTACACAATTTTTAAACTGGAGTTTAATGAGTGATGGGGCGTGGGATTATCCGGCAAATACAAAAGGATATACTTATGGATTGGTTGCTGAACTTATAAAACCAACATGGGCT
>DATHPY010000316.1:0-3194 GCA_035483315.1 Puia sp.
GACGTAGTTATAAAATTTGCAGGCGACTCTGGCAACGGCATGCAATTAACGGGCAGCCAGTTTACCAACAACACCGCATTGATGGGAATTGACCTCGCAACATTTCCGGATTTTCCCGCGGAAATTCGCGCGCCGCAGGGAACATTACCGGGCGTGAGCGGCTACCAACTCAGGTTTTCCAGCGACCACATTTTTACTCCAGGCGATGAATGCGATGTGCTTGTTGCAATGAATGCCGCTGCATTGAAAACAAATTTGCAAACATTAAAAAAAGGCGGAAAAATAATTGCCAACATAGAAGGTTTTGACGCGAAGAATTTGCGGCTTGCCAATTACCCTGATGGAATAAATCCTTTGGAGAATGGCAGTCTTGACAGTTATGAAGTAATTAAAATTGACGTTACAAAAATGACGCGCGAAGCGTTGAAAGAATTTACCATCGGCACAAAAGAAAAAGACCGCGCGAAAAATATGTTCATTCTCGGGTTTTTATACTGGATGTATAACCGTGAAATGGAAAGCACGGAAAAATTTTTAAAAGAAAAATTCAGTAAGAAGCCGGAAATTTTTGAGAGTAATATTAAAGCGCTTCATGCGGGATATAATTTTGGCGACACGACTGAAACTTTTACTACAACATATAAAGTTGAAAAAGCAAAATTAGAACCAGGTAATTATCGTTCCATCATGGGTAACCAGGCAGTGACGTTAGGACTTATTGCAGCTTCACAAAAAAGCGGATTGCCACTATTTCTTGGTTCATACCCCATCACGCCGGCTTCAGATATTTTGCATGAATTAAGCAAATACAAATCATTTGGCGTGCGCACGTTCCAGGCGGAAGATGAGATCGCTGCGATAACTTCGGTTATAGGTGCCAGTTATGGCGGATCATTAGGGGTGACAACAACTTCCGGTCCGGGAATGGCATTAAAAGCAGAAGCGATGGGATTGGCAGTTGTGTTGGAAATTCCGTTATTAATTTGCGATATCCAACGCGGCGGACCATCAACAGGATTGCCAACAAAAACAGAACAAAGCGATCTGCTGCAGGCTTATTATGGAAGAAATGGCGAATGCCCGATGCCGATAATTTCTGCATCCACACCGAGCGATTGTTTTAGCGCAGTGTATGAAGCAGTTCGCATTGCGATACAACACATGACGCCGGTTATTTTTTTAAGCGATGGTTATATTGCCAATGGCGCGGAGCCGTGGAAATTTCCTAAGAGCGAAGACCTGCCGCCGATCGAAATGAGATTTAAAAAAGAATTGGGCGATCATGAAGATAAATTTCTTCCTTATTTGCGCGATGAAAAATTAGTTCGTCCCTGGGCAATTCCCGGAACTCCGGGATTGGAACATCGTATTGGTGGATTGGAAAAACAAAACATTACCGGCAATGTTAGTTATGATCCCGAAAATCATCAGTTGATGGTGAAAATAAGACAGGAAAAAGTTGATAAGATCGTCGATCATATTCCGTTACAAAAATTAGATAGCGGCAAGGAAAAAGGAAAATTATTGGTGCTCGGCTGGGGAAGTACATATGGAGCGATCAAAAGCGCAGTTGCAGAATTGCAATACGAAGGTTATGCAGTTTCGCATGCGCATATCCGTTATATGAGGCCATTTCCGAAAAACCTTGGCGATATTTTGAAAAATTTTGAACAGGTTTTAATTCCAGAAATTAATAATGGGCAATTAATAAAAATCATCCGTGATCAATATTTTGTTGATGCGCAGGGCTATCATAAGATCATGGGTGTGCCAATAACAAAAACTGAATTGGTAATGAAGCTGAGAGAAATGCTGGGAAGCAATAACTGAGGTTACAGTTTTGAGTTTTCAGTTTGGTGATCAGTGGGATTATTACTGACTCTCACATCCGCGTTCGCTCCTGCAACTTCTATATTGAGTTTTTCCATTAAAGAAAGAATTTCAAGATTTACTTTTTCTTTCAGGTCATTGAAATCATCCTGAGAAATTGTCGAGGTGAAATAATCTACATTAATTAGAAATGACTTTGAAGTAATATCATTCAAAAAAACGGAAGAGCTTTCGATCAGATCTTTTGTAACGATCTTTTTTATTCCATCAACCAATTCATCGAGCGTTGCAGATGGCGTGAGCAAACTTATTTCCAATCTTATTTCCGCTTTGCGTTGCGTGCGCAGTGTGAGATTATCAACAATACTATCCACCATTTGTTTATTCGGAATAGTTACATAAGTTTTTTGATCCGTTCTTACCCGCGTACTTCTCAAACCAATTTTTTCAATGTTGCCGGTAATGCCATTCACTTTCACCACGTCGCCGGCAGTAAAAGGTTTGTCAAAAAATATTATAAAAGAAGCGATGAGATTTTCAACACTTTCCTTTGCGGCAAGCGCAAGTGCGGCGCCCGCAATTCCAAGTCCCGTCCAAAGTTTGGTGACGTCAAATCCAAACGCAAAATTCATTATCAGCAAAATTCCAATGATGGCGATGATCACTTTAAAAAAATCACGGAAGAAAATAATAAGCTGATGTTCTTTAATATCGCCGGCAGCTTTTGCTTTTTGTTTTATCAGCAGCGCAACAAAATCCAGCAGGCGCAACAACAGCCAGATAAATAAACAGATCATTATTGTTGCAGCAATCGCGTGCACAATTTTTCTCGAGGTCACTTCATAAATATCAAAATCGAGTTCGGCAGGGAAATGAAGTTTGTCAAGCGATGCGATAATTATAAAAACAAACAAAAAAGTTTCTAATGGCGCCGTGAGTAATTTAACGAATGAAGTTTTATCAATATCGGTTCCTGTGCGTTTTATAATGCTGAATAAAAACTTTGCAATTATTTTTGAGACAAGACGCTTTATGATCAGCGCCAGTAAAATTGCGCCCAGGACAAATGCGTATTTTTTAATTGGGTTACTAAAAAAAACCTGGTTCCAAAAATCGTTCATACTTAAATTCGAATTTTATTTTAATACCAGCTTCGGTTTTTTATGGCATCATCGTTGCGTCGCAATCCTTTCGTCGGCATATCAATTGTCATCATTGACTCTAATGTCAGGGTCGCGAATAAATTTCTAAAATATTTCTTTTAAGAACATAAATTGATGCCGGCATTATTTTTATTTTAATGGCATTGCGATAGGCATTGCTCATTGCCTGTTGCTCAATATTCAACGTATTTAATTGATACT
>DATHPY010000317.1:0-5885 GCA_035483315.1 Puia sp.
TCTGAAATGCCTGAAGTTGATAGTGTACGGATTGGACAGGTTAACGGAGTTAATATGAAAATAGTGTTTCAATTTTCAGACACTTACAAAAAAATGTTTTTCGCATGACAAAGAAGGTAATAATACTAATGATATGCCTCGTAAGTTTTACAAAACATTCGGATGCGCAAGGAATTGATATAGCCAGCATCATTGCTGCTGGGGTCACCAAAGTGATCAAAGCAATTGACTTAAAAATTCAGCGCCTGCAAACGCAAACGATCTGGTTACAGAATGTCCAAAAAGAAATCGAGAACGTGATGACCAAACTCAAGCTCGATGAAATTTCTGATTGGGTGCAAAAACAAAAAGATCTCTACCAGGAATATTATAATGAGCTCTGGCAGGTGAAACAAGTTATCAGTGATTACGATAAAGTAAAAAATATCATTTCCCTGCAAACAAAAATCATCAAAGAATACAATTCCGCTTATTCTTTATTCAAACAAGACAAAAATTTTTCCGCTTCGGAGATCAGTTGGATGTATAATGTGTATTCCGGGATCATTAATGAGAGTTTAAAAAATGTTGAGCAAGCACTGCTGGTGGTAAATGCACTCGTCACACAGATGAGTGATGGCGAGCGAATGAAAATCATTGACAGTGCCAATTCCGGGATGCAAAAAAATTATAATGACTTAAAGCAATTCAATTCACAAAACATTCAGCTGAGTTTGCAACGTGGAGAGGAGAATAATGATGTGGGAAGTGTAAAAGCATTGTATGGATTGGAATAAAAGGGCACAGATCAGTTAAATCATTCGTTCAAAATTAAAGATATCAAATATGAAAAGATTTATATTGATTTTTTCGGTAAGCATTGTTTGTTTTACTGTCAAAGCGCAAACATTTTCTGAATGGTTCAGGCAAAAAAAGACGCAGATCAAATATTTGACCCAGCAAATTGCAGCTTACGAAGTGTTGTTAAATTACACTACGAAAGGATACAATATCGCAAAAGAAGGTTTGACATTTATCGGCGATATGAAAAAAGGGGAATTTGATCTGCATACAACTTATTTTAATTCACTGAAAGTTGTCAGTTCATCTGTTTCACATTATTCCAGGATCAACGATATTATTTCTTACGAGAATGCGATCATCAAAAACTTTAAGAATATCCTGCAAGCAAAAAACATGAATGCTGCGGAAATGAATTATTTAAAAATTGTTTACAACAATATGAATAATGAATGCAATAAGTCTTTTGATGAATTAATGGATATCGTTACCGGTGACACGTATACGATGAAAGATGATGAGCGCATTAAAAGAATAGACGCGATTTATGTTGATATGAAAGACAAATATGCTTTCTCACAAAGTTTTGCCTCTGAAACTTTACTCTTGTCTGCAGAAAGGCAAACTGCAACGGGCGATACTGAATCTTTAATCAATCACGGATTACAATAAATATTATGAAGCTAGAATGCTTACTCTTCATTTCTCTTTTTGGTTTTTGCAATGCTAAAACCAACGCGCAAACTTTTGAAATCGAACAACTGATCCTCGACTATCAAAAACTTTCCGAACTGAAAAATATTTTAAGAGAGATGAAAACAGGTTATCAAATCTTAAGCACAGGATATGAAACGATCAGAAGTATTTCAGAGGGAAATTTCAATTTGCATAATGCTTTCTTAAGTGCTTTGCTTGCCATAAATCCTGCGGTAAAAAATTATAAGCGGGTGCAGGACATCATCAATTACCAGGCAAGTATTGTCTCAGAATATAAAACAGCCTTCAACCGGTTCAAACAGGATAAAAATTTTACGCCAGATGAAATTTCCTATTTGGGAACAGTGTATGGAAATCTTTTTAACCAAGGTCTGAATGATATCGTCAATCTAACGAATGTCCTCACTGCAAATAAAATGCGCATGAGTGATAACGAAAGACTGCATGCCATTGACGGAATTTATGACGAATCAAAAAATCAATTGATGTTTTTGAGAAGTTTTAATAATTCAACAACAATACTTGCGATTGACCGCGCCACTGAAAATAATAATGCGGAGAGTGCGATGAAACTGTACGGTTTGGAATAACCAAGCATAAAATGTGTGTATGAAAATGAGGTGTGTAAGATATATAACGGCGATAGGTATATTTTTTTTAATTCCGAACCTGATATTTGCCCAATCAGGAATTGCCAATGATTTAAAAGGTTTGCAATCTGTCCTGGATAATATATACCAGCAGATGCTTCCTTTGTGTTCATCTTTGATCGGTGTAGGAAGAGGTTTAGCCGGGTTTGCAGCCACCTGGTATATTGCTTACCGGGTATGGCGGCATATTGTCAATGCAGAACCCATTGATTTTTATCCGCTCTTCCGTCCATTCGTCATTGGATTTTGCGTGCTTATTTTTCCTTCTGTGATCTCATTAATGAATGGTGTGCTCCAGCCCACTGTTACTGCAACCAATGGCATGGTCAGCGATTCGGATGCCGCTATCTCCCAACTGCTCAAACAAAAACAACAAGCCGTTCAAAATTCCGATTTCTACAAAATGTATGTTGGCCCCGACGGAAATGGTGACCGCGAAAAATGGTATGAGTATACACATCCCGATGACCCTACCGGCGCGAATGAAGGGATGTTTGAAAGCATTGGCAACGACATCAAGTTTGCCATGGCAAAAATGAGTTACAATTTCCGCAATGCGATCAAAGAATGGATGAGTGAAGTCCTGCAGGTCTTATACGAAGCGGCTGCACTTTGCATCAATACGATCCGGACATTTTATTTAATTGTGCTGGCAATTCTTGGCCCCATTGTTTTTGGCATTTCTGTTTTCGACGGATTGCATCATACGTTACGCGCATGGATCGCGCGCTACATCAATATTTTTCTCTGGCTCCCGGTCGCAAATATTTTCGGCAGCATTATCGGGAAGGTGCAGCAAAACATGATCCAACTTGACATCAATCAGATCCAGTCAAACGGAGATACTTTTTTTAGTTCAACCGATACAGCTTATTTGATTTTTCTGATCATCGGCATCATCGGATACTTCACCGTGCCCAGTGTTGCTAATTATATCATACAGGCGGGCGGCGGAAATACATTGCTGTATAAATCCACCAATGTTTTCAGTTCTGCAGCCAGCTCAACCGTATCTGCAACTACTTCTGTCGTAAAAGAAGGTGCTTCCAAAATAGCAGAAACAATGGGAAGCCACAGCGAATCATCACCGGGAGGTCATTTTGGAAAATTTGAAAGTAGTACTTCTGACGGTTCAAAAAGTTCGGACGGTTTTATGGCAAATAAATTAAGAGGCGGTAGTGACAAGAGTTAAAATTTTTATACGCGACATGTTTACACAAACAAAAAATATCGACACAGCATTCCGGCACATCAAAAGCTTTTCGGTCGTACTCATCTTCTGTACCCTTTGTATTTCTGTATTTGCGCTCTATGAAAATCACCAGATGATAACCGAAGCGCAACAGCGCATTTTTATTCTCGCCAATGGTAAAGCGCTTGAGGCTTATGGCGCTGACCGGAAAGACAATATCCCGGTGGAAGCCAGAGACCACATCATCATGTTCCATCATTATTTTTTTTCTCTTGATCCCGACGAAAAAATAATCACCGCCAATATTACCCGGGCGCTCTATCTCGCCGACGCGTCCGCAAAAAAACAATATGACAATTTAAAAGAGGGGGGGTACTATACGAATCTCATCAGTGGAAATATTTCGCAGCAGATCATCATCGACAGTGTAACAGTGGACATTAATTCGTACCCTTTTTATTTCCATTGCATCGGCAGGGAAAAACTTATCCGCACGACATCCATTGTTACGCGCAGCCTGATCACGGAAGGATACTTGCGCAATATCGAACGCTCAGATAATAATTCGCATGGATTTCTGATTGAGCGTTGGGAGATCATCGAGAACAAGGATCTGAAAATTGAAAATCGTTAAACAGAGAACACATGAAAAATATATATCTGAAAAGAATTTCTGACAAGATCAATATCTACCAACACAATGCCAGCGATAAATTAAATAATCGTTTTGAAAATTATTCTGCCCGTAAAAAGAAAATGCTGCTGATCAGTTTTTGTATTCTTTTTGGATCAATTAGTCTCTGCATCATCATTAATACCTTTTATGAGAAGTCTTTTTCCAAATCTATTCCGGTTCTAAGCCCCGTCAGCATTCCCTATCATATCGGGAAAAATTTTCACGAGCCCGGAGCAATCATTGACGAAAGCACTTTTATACGGGTAGAACATTTTAAGAAATATCTCGACAGCCTTAAAATAAATAACAGAGGGAGATATACAGAGATCATGAATACCCGGCCACATCTCATGGACAGTATTATCGCTTTTGAAAAAATCTACTTACTCCAATTAAAAAAATAATCATGGAAACAAGAAAACATTCGCAAAAATTTTTGAGGCAACGGAAACTTCTAACTGTAGTTCCCCTGCTTACACTTCCCTTCCTCGTTATTTTTTTTATTACCCTTGGCGGAGGTAAAGGAAAAACAATCAGCACAAATGGGATTCCGCAGGCAGGTTTTAATACCGTGCTTCCGGACGCACATTTTAAAAAAGAAAAAGAAAAAGATAAGCTGGGTATTTATGAGGAGACCGCGAAAGATTCTGCAAAGCTTGTTCAACAAATTAAAAACGATCCGTATTACAAACTGGAAATAGAAAATGCAGACACCATTAAAAATTCCACCAGTCCTTTACAAAATATTTTGCAGCATAACGCGGATAAATATCACGAGCCCGGTTTTTCAAAACTGCAAACATCTACTTCAAATGTATCTGCAGATTCCAATGAACAACGGGTTGTTCAAAAACTCGAGCAATTAAAGATAGCGTTGAAGAAAGCTGACGCTCATTCATCTGCAATTAACCAAGACTACCCCGATAATTCTTCTTCACACTCTGAAGCGACCAGGTTGCAAAATATGATGGATGCGATCAATCCAAAAAACAATGAAGCTGATCCTGAAGTCAATCAACTCAGCGGCATGCTTGATAAGATCATGCTCATCCAGCATCCCGAAAGCCTGCAGGACAGTATGCGGAAACTGTCTGAAAAAAATAAAGCGCAAACTTTTGTCGTACATACCGGCTTATCCGAAAACAATATAACGGTCATGGATACCCCATCAGGGCTATCAGCCAATGGTTTCTATGGACTAAACGATGAAAAGATAAATGATAACTCCAAACAAAATTCCATGGAAGCCGTCATTCCCGAATCGCAGACACTTGTCAGCGGAGCAACCGTCAAATTGCAATTACTCAATGACATTTTTGTGGGTGGTATCAAAATCGCAAAAAATGAATTTGTTTATGGCTCGGGGTCTTTAAGCAATGAGCGTTTAAAAATTGTCATCAATTCACTTCGCTCTCAACAAAATATTCTGCCCGTATCGCTCACTGTCTATGATATGGATGGCATGGAAGGCATTTATATTCCGGGCAGCATCAACCGTGATGTAAGTAAGCAATCTGCGGATGATGCCATCAGCACGATCGGCATGACAACGGTTGATCAATCCGTCGGTACCCAGGCTGCCGTTGCCGGCTTGCAGGCAGCAAAGTCATTAGCTGATAAAAAAATAAAATTGATCCGTGTTACCGTCAAATCGGGATATCGGGTCCTGCTGAAAGATCTAAATCAAAAATAACACCTACTATAAAAAAATTGTTTTATGAAAATTATTACCCTCTTTGTATTTCTTCTTGGAAATTTTTCTTATTCATTTTGTCAGACAACCATTGAATCATTCCCGGTTTCCATTTGCAACAACAAAACAACCAACCTGATTTTTTCTTATCCAATTAAAAGTGTTGACCGTGGTTCC
>DATHPY010000318.1:0-2583 GCA_035483315.1 Puia sp.
TTAGCCGGACTTTGACTTACAATTAAGTATGCATTACCGTTAGCTTGCAACCACGAATCATTTTTATTAGTCGTTTCAGACATTTTGAATGATGAACTGTCTTTGGTTTTTAACGCTGCATTCCAATGAATCCAATTTCTTAAATCAGTAACCTCATTGGCTACTTTAATTAACGGCGCCGAAATAATAATTTCTTTTTTTATCCCGAAAGTAATGGGAGCAAAAAGAAGAAAACAAAAGAGTGCAATAATAATTAGCGAAGCAATTAATAAGAATTTTATTTTCATTTATTCAAAAAACTGTTTGTAAAAATATATTTAAAATTAAAGCTCAATATCATATCCCAATGTTATTGAACGTTGCTTTGATGTTGAATAATAAATTCAATAATTTCTTCCAGCGAAGAATCAATTCTTGAAATAGCATCTTGTATATCGTCGCGGCTTACCTGAGCAGCAAAACCAAGATTTTTTAATTTCTTCATTACACTTTTCACATCCATTCCATCATATTTGGTTGGGCGTATCAATGCTGAAGCATGAATGAATCCAGAAAGCTCATCAAATACATAGATCATTTTGTCCATTGTATTATTTGGTTCAACACCAAAATATTTTGGTCCGTGCGATGCAATGCAATGAATAATTTCCGGATCAATATTTCTCTTCTCCAATTCTTCAATTATTACCCGGCAATGATCATTAGGAAATTTTTCCCAGTCTGCATCATGCAATAATCCGGCGAGCTCCCATTTTAACGCGGTTTTTTCATCAGCATTTTCTTTTTCAATCACCCATGCTTTCATTACTGCGGCAACTTGCTTCATGTGCAATCGCAATCTTTCATTAGGAACCCAATCATTGAGTAAAATAGTAGCATCTTCAATTGACATTAAGTTCCCTGCATTTGCGGGATTTCCAAAATCATTTCTTCCAAGTAAATGTATTCCTTCAGTCATTGATAAATATTTTAAAAAAGGATTGTAAATCTAACTCAATAATTGATGAATTTATTTTCAGGTCAAAGCTTTTACTGATTTTCATGTAATTACAAGGGTGCGATAAAAATTATTGCTGTTTTTCTTGGGTTGTCTCTCTATTTAGTTTTACCTTTGCCACCCTTTAATAAAGCAGTTGGGATAGCGACTGCAAAAAACAAAAAATAAAGAAATGAGCAAATTACATTTTACAACCAAACATGCGAACGAGGCTACCGTGCAACGTACCTGGTATGTTGTTGATGGTACTAATCAAACCGTTGGCCGCATGTGTAGCAAAATTGCTGCTGTTTTGCGCGGCAAAAATAAGGCATACTTTTCACCTCATGTTGACTGCGGCGATTTTGTTGTTGTCATCAATGCGGATAAAGTAAAATTCACAGGAAATAAATTGGATGATAAGATCTATATTAATTTCTCCGGTTATCCTGGCGGTAAAAAAGAAGAAACTGCTAAAAGTTTATTGAAACGCAGACCTGAAGCGGTTCTTGAAAGAGCGGTAAAAGGTATGTTACCAAAAAACAGGCTCGGAAGAAAAGTATTCAAAAAATTATTTGTGTATGCTGGCGATAAACATCCTCATACTGCACAACAACCGAAAGAATTTAAATTCTAAAATCAGCTTTGAGCGTTAAGCTCAGGGCGCCAAGAATAAAAAATGGAAAAACAAAAAAATTCAGTAGGTCGTCGTAAGGAAGCTGTTACCCGTGTTTTTTTAAGTAGAGGTACTGGCAAGGTTACGATAAACGGCAAAGATTATAAAGAATATTTCACGTTAGATTATTTGCAAAATCAGGTGGAGCTTCCTATGAAGACCGCTGATCTGGCTGATAAGTTTGATGTAATAATAAATGCAACCGGCGGCGGAATGAAAGGTCAGGCCGAAGCTGCTAAATTAGGAATTGCGCGTGCTTTATTACAAGTAAACGCAGAACTCCGTCCGACATTGAAGGCTGCGGGCTTGTTACGTCGCGATCCGAGAAGTGTTGAACGTAAAAAACCAGGACGTAAAAAAGCAAGAAGAAGCTACCAGTTCAGCAAACGTTAGTTGACAGCTGAAGGTTGATAGAATAAAAAAATAAAATAATTATTCAATAAAAATAAACATGGAACAAAACACTTCATTACAACAGCAACTACTTGAAGCAGGTGTACATTTTGGTCATTTGCGTAAGAAGTGGAACCCGAAAATGTTGCCTTATATTTTTGCAGAAAAAAAAGGCATTCATATCATTGATCTGAATAAAACCACAGAAAGCTTGCAGGAAGCGGCTTCTGCGTTGAAGCAAATTGCAAAGAGCGGTAAAAAAATAATGTTTGTTGGAACAAAAAAACAAGCAAAAGAAATTATCACTGAATGCGCAAAAAGAGTGAACATGCCTTTTGCAACCGAACGTTGGTTAGGTGGAATGCTCACCAATTTTAATACAGTAAGAAAAAGTGTGAAGAAAATGCAGAGCATTGAAAAAATGCTTGGCGATGGAAGTTTTGACAGCGTTACAAAAAAAGAACGTCTTACCCTCAGCCGCGATAAAGAAAAAATGGAAAAAGTTCTCGGAGGTATTGCGCAATTAGGTCGTGTGCCT
>DATHPY010000319.1:0-4830 GCA_035483315.1 Puia sp.
CGCCGCAATTTATGGTGTAAGTAATGAATGAAGTTGAAAAATGCATTGAGGAAATTTACAAAGACAAGTTCGGTCAGCTGATATCATTAATGTTACAACGGTTCCGGAGTTTGTCAATTAAGTCTGCAGAAGATATTGTACAGGAAACTTTTGCCGACGCTGCATTGTATTGGCCAAAACAAGGTATACCTGAAAATCCGGCAGGATGGTTATATCAAACCTGCAAAAATAAATCCATCAACCTGCTTAAAAAAAATGCTAAAACAACTGATCTGTCTTTAGCCAAAACAGTTTCAATAGATGCAGAAGAAATAGCAGAGCATGGTTTTAAAGATGCGCAGTTGCTGATGCTGATGGCTTGCTGCCATCCGCATCTTACTCCAAAAACGCAGGTGGTGTTAGCGCTTAAGTATGTAGCCAATCTTAAAGTTGAAAATATTGCGCTGCAGTTGGGAGCAGAACTGGATGCCATCGAAAAAATGCTTTACCGCGCAAGACAAAAAATAAAAAGCGAAGCGTTGATCTTATCAACTAACGGAGATGCATATTCGAAAGAACGCCTTTCCATCGTCTATAAAGTTATCTATCTCATTTTTAATGAAGGCTACAAACAATCCGGCGAAAAAATAAGCCAGGGAAAAATGATGTGTGAAGACGCGCTTATGCTCAATAAATTTTTGTTTGATTCTCCATTGTGCAATTCTGAAACAAAAGCTTTGCAAGCGCTCATGCTATTTAATATCGCGCGGTTTGATGCGCGGTTTGATGCAGATGGCAACCCTGTGGAATTGGAATATCAGAACAGAAATAACTGGAACGCTTCTTTGATACAACTTGCACACCGGCTATTAACTGAGTCAGAAGATTCTTATTTTTCTCCCTATCATTTGGAAGCTGCCATCGCATGTGTTCACTGTGCCGCAAAAAAATTTGAAGCCACGGATTGGGCGACCATTTGCAAATATTACGAAGTGTTACTAAAAATTTATCCAAGTCCGTTTGCTGAAATAAATTATGCGGTCGCTTTGCAATATAACCATCAAAATGAAAAAGCGCTCCATATTTTGATGGAGCTTCATCGAAATCCCTATTTTAATAAAATGCCCATTCTTGAAATTTCTATTCAAAAATATTATCAACGCATGGGCATTGAACGCCCAAAAAATAATTGAGCGGGGTAGGCGTCTGACGGCTATTCAAGTTCTTATCAATTTATTTGCAGCAACAGCCGTCTGACGCCTCGGCGAAAAATATTTGAACAGGCATGTCCGGTATTAATGATTATCGTTCTCTATAATAATAAAACAAAAACTAATGAAAGCAACTAAACTCTTTATCAAAATACTGATGGTATGCGCTGTCTTGTCTTTCCAAACAGCATTTGCGCAACAATCTTCTAAAGAAAAACTCGTCAGGGATTATTATGCCGCTTATGAAAAAAAAGACTGGAGTATATTGGAGCGGATCCTCGATAACGGTTTCACTTTTTCAAGCCCCGTTGATGAACATATCAGTTTAAAGGCATACAAAGAAAGATGCTGGCCAAATTGCTATAAGACCAAAAAGTTTGAAATGGTTAAACTTATGGTCAATGGAGATGATGCTTTTGCGACCTATAATGGATGGACAACAGACGGCAAGATGTTCCGGAACACTGAGTATTTCACATTTAAGGACGGAAAAATAACGTCGAATGAGTGTTTTTTCGGGCCTGGCGTAAATTATCCTAATAATTCAAAATAAAACAGACAGGAGTATTCTTTACGACTGGTTCATTGATGCAAAACTAACATTCATGCATATATGAAAACCACAAATAATTATTAAATACTGCAAAACCGGGAATAAAAATATTCCCGGTTTTTTATCAACGAATCAAGATTCCATTTCATTTACCCACTCATTCGGTTTATTAATTCAAAAACCTCATGACTTCAAATCAATAATTACGTTGATGCTGAGCGCAACAATTACTGTATTAAAAAGAAATGATAACAACCCATGAAGAAGCGCGAGCCTTCTTATTTGACGCGAAACAATACTGATATCAGAAACCTGGAAAGTCATTCCAATCACAAAAGAAAAATAGGCAAAATCAAGATAGTCGGGATTTGATTCGTTGTGAATCTCCAGGGCAGGTGCGCATTTTACATCGCCGGATTGATTATTGGAATAATACAAATGTGCATAGCGAAATGTAAAAATAATATGCAGCAGCAGCCATGAAAAATTTACCCCGGAAATATAAATAAGCGTTTCGATATATTTATTAAGTAACCATTGTTGTTTGTTGAGCAGCAAAAGAAAGATACCAGCCAGGCTGCTTACTGTGGAAATTAATACAATCATAAAAACAACCGGTCTGGTGGCGTCCTGGTTTTTTACCAGCAACCTGATCTGCCTGGGTTTCATAGTAAAAAAAGTAACAGAGCTCATTATGATCAGCGCCAGGCTAAAAATATCCCAGCTGATCATTATCCTCGTTATCCATTCCATTCGCAAACCAGATACGATCAATATTAAAAAAGTAATAACACAGGCCGCAAAAGCAATCACCAGTTTATTCGCCGCCGGCATCCGGTTGAAGCGGTTTGATGTAGTATTATTTTTTAGCAAGACAATCGTTTGTGCCGCTAATTTCGATACAAACAACAAGCGGCAAAAATTTTTAACATTAATTCTTTAAAATGTTATTGCAGGAAAAGACAAAAAATTTTATTCCGATCATTAATCACACTTCAGGATTTTTTACAAATAATTCCCAGTTTTTCTATCTAACGGTGATGAATAAATAATTTTTTTAAAAATCGTAAACTTGCAGAGGATTCCCGCTGATTGCGCAGAAAAAGCTTTTATTATAGCATGGTTTTTCCAAAATGGAAGGGCTTTTGCGCCCACATTGGCACAACATTTCTTTTAACATTTTGCTGAATATCCTTTTATTCAATGTTTTGCAAGGACTAAACACAAAGGCCCTTTATTGTGGCTTTTTTTTAGAATGATTACCTGATAAAAACTTATGAATACTTATGAAGCTGCGGCTTTCATTGAACAAAAACTTCCGGAAGCGCAGATCTTTGAAAAATCAGGAAGATTGACTTTTGATATTTATAAAACCATTTCTTGTCTTACTGAGTTTATGAGAAAAAAGTTTTTGGACAAAGATATGGCTACCGTTCAGAAATCGCTGAATGTTGCCGAAACCATTTATACAAAAGGAGATAATGTGGTGAAAAGCGCTATCGAAAATATATTCGTATTTTCTTTTTCAGGTATTATGCCCGGAGAAAAATGGAAGAGAAATCAATTTAAGTCCATTATTCCAATAACATTATTTACATTATACATCCACCAGATCACACATTCATATTGTTGATAAACAAAAAAATAAAATGAATAATAATAGCGCCATACCATTTGATAATCCAGCAGCATCAGAAGAAGGTCAAATGACTACTAATGAGCCTGACCCCGTGATAGTAAGACTTGCCACAACGCAGGATGCAAAATATGCTCTTTTTATAGTGAAAGAAATGGAAGCCTCCGCAATTGCGCGCGGAACCGGAATCCGGCATCGTTCAGTTGAACATATTTGTGAGAAAATGAGTAGCGGGCACGCTGTAATTGCCACAACACAAAAAGGTAAATGGGTTGGTTTTAGTTACGTTGACGTTTGGGAAAATGGAAAATTTGTATCTAACAGCGGAATGATTGTTTCTCCGCAGTACCGCAAAAACGGAGTTGCAAATGCAATCAAAAAACAAACATTTGATCTGTCCCGTCGTCGTTATCCGCAAGCGCATATTTTTAGTATTACCAGCGGTTCCGCTATCATGAAATTAAATACCAAGTATGGCTTTGCGCCGGTTGCCTACGAAGAAATTACAAAAGACAAAATTTTCTGGCATCAATGCAGGCATTGCGTGAACTTTAATATATTGGAAAGCAAAGAATACAAAAACTGTATTTGTACAGCAATGCTCTATACTGCAAATCAGCAAAAAGAAATTATTGAATAAGTAAGAAGGGCGAAATCAAATCAGTCCAATTTTTTCTTTCGCATAATAAGAAAATATTTTCCATTTTGAACAGATAGAACTGCCTGGGAAAATACCAGGCGTGAAGAATAAATCCCGGTAAACCCTTACTGCCATTGAATTTCATCGTTTCCCCTTTCTTATAAAAAATTCTGGCATAAATCTTAATCATACCATACTAAATCTATGAAATGAGAACTTATTACAGTCCAGCAGAATAAAATTCAACCTTCCGGCAATCTTGCTATCTCTTTATCTGTTGTTGGTAATGGTGACGCTTATTTACCAGGTGATCTGTTGATTGGTTCTTAAAATACTAAAAACAGAATCATAAAATAATTCGGTATGAATTCAATTACAATTTTTGACAATGGCGGTAAAACCTCAGACAGATTTACGATCATCAATAAAGAAACAGGTGATGTTTTTGGATGCAGCGAAAACCCGAATGAACCAGGGGGAATAGGAAAATTTTGCGGCAATTGTG
This sequence comes from Puia sp., assembly GCA_035483315.1. Classification (GTDB taxonomy): domain Bacteria; phylum Bacteroidota; class Bacteroidia; order Chitinophagales; family Chitinophagaceae; genus Puia. The sequence goes on from DATHPY010000319.1 coordinate 4,525, forward strand.
TTGATGTGCGCATTCCAATGTACGGAGCCGGATGGAGACAAAGAATACCCGCAAAAGCAGTGATCAAAGCTGAGGTTGATAATTATATTAATAACGCCAGGTTAGATCCAAATTGGATTGGTAAAGAAGTTGATTTTGCAAATTTGCCTGTTACTGTCCGCCAATATATTTCGGGATTGGATTCATATAGCCGCGAATCGTCGAAACCCAACGTGATCTATATGCAAACTTCTTCTGAGAATTTATCACCAGGTTCCGGCAGACGTGATGTTGCTAATTGAACATTATAACGTCAATAAATATACG
>DATHPY010000320.1:0-3236 GCA_035483315.1 Puia sp.
CTTTTGGGTGTTATGGCGAAAGTAAAATTTCAGTTCGTGTGTTTAAAACCATGCCTGATATTTTTGTGCCGAATGCGTTTACGCCCGGCAAGGGAATTAATAATATCTTTCGGCCGATACCTGTAGGAATTTCTTCACTAAAATATTTCAGAGTATACAACCGCTGGGGACAATTGGTATATGAGACTGAACGGACCGAACAGGGCTGGAATGGAACTGTCGGCGGCAAACCACAGGACAGCGGCACATTTGTATGGATGGTTCAAGGTGTAGATTATACCGGAAAAATAATTACCAAAAAAGGCACGATGGTGCTGATAAGATAGTTGTTGAGCTGAATGGTTGAATTGTTGCTTTATACTTTTGCATTTTCACTAATTTTATAGGATGAACAAAATCGCTTTAATTACCGGCGCTACATCCGGGTTTGGAAAAGCCTGCGCGTACAAGTTTGCTGCAAATAATTACGACGTCATCATTACGGGAAGAAGAAAAGAAAAATTAGATGAGCTGAAAACAGACCTTGAAAAAAAATACGGTGTAAAAATATTATCATTACCATTTGATGTACAAAACAGGGAAGAAGTTTTTTCTGCTGTTGAAAATATTCCCGATGAATGGCAAAAAATTGATGTGCTGATCAACAATGCCGGACTTGCACTCGGCAGAGATTTTTTTGAAGAGGCCGATATTGACGATTGGGAAACTATGCTTGATACCAATGTGAAAGGATTATTGTATGTTTCCAAAGCGGTTTTGCCTTTTATGATAAAAAATAAAAAAGGACATATTATTAATATGGGTTCGGTTGCGGCGAAAGTGGCTTATGAAAAAGGAAATGTTTATTGCGCATCGAAAGCTGCAGTTGAAACTATTTCCGAAACGATGCGTATAGATTTATTGAGGCATGGGATAAAAGTAACTGCCATTCATCCCGGCGCTGCTGAAACTGAATTTTCGGATGTACGTTTTAAAGGAAATAAAGAACTTGCTAAAAAAGTGTATGAAGGTTATGAACCTTTGCACGCTGAAGATATCGCGGATACTATATTTTATTGCGCAACACTGCCGCCCCATGTATGCATTAACGACCTCGTGATCACTTGCACTGCGCAGGCTGATTCCATTTATTTTTATAAGAAAATCGGATAAACTGCGTTATTAAAAAAAGTTTATTAATTTTTTTCGGCGAACGAAGCGTGAAAAATTACTCGTGAAAATTCGATAACTGATGTGATTTTTACGGTGAACGAATCTTATAAAGCGCTGAATAGAATTGATTCTGTAGAAGAGTGCGACGCAACGATGTTTAATAGTTATTCTAAAACCGGGGACAAAAACCTCTGACTAAAATTTAACGCGGTATGATAATTGCGTCTCTATTGCAAATTTCACCTTCGTTGCTTACTTTTAAAATTATATTAACTGTCCGTAATCCTATAAAAGAGTACCCATGTCCGTAAAATTATTTAGATCCATTTTAGTTCTGTGCATTTTATGCTTCACTTTTAACCTGCACGCACAGGAAGTAATTAAGCAGGAAAGTTGCGATACCAATCCTTTTCGCAACGAAATTGACAGTCTCAAAAATGTTTTTTCTTCACAGGGATATATTGTTTTGCGCGAAGCTTCGATGGCTATGCAAAGCGAATATGAAATGCCGATTGTTGTTCCGATGAACCAGGGAAGTTTGTACCAGTTTGTTTTTATCGGCGATCCGTCGTCAAGATTATATGAAGTGAGAATGTACGACTGGAATGAAAACAAGTGGTGTACAAAAAAAATCAATGGGGCGATGTTGACGGAAATATCATCAGCTACTCTTATGTTCCGCAGTTTTCAGAATACCACATGATAAAACCGGTTCAGGTTAACAAAAGTAAAAAACAATTGTGCGGCTATGTGTTGTTGCTTAAGAAAGTGAAGTAGGGAAAGTCGGACGACGGAAGTCGGAAGATGCTCCCGAAAAATTGTAAACTTCTTCAGACTTCTGACATCTTGCTTCGGAAATCACTTCGGAAAATTCATCTTGTAATCTACGCTTACTTTTCCTTTCGAGATATCATCCAACTTGCTTTTAAGTAATTTTCTTTTTAACGGCTGCAGATAATCAATAAATAATTTTCCTTCAATGTGATCGTACTCGTGGAGTATTACCCGAGCAGTAATACCATTAAATGTTTTGGTATGAGGTTCAAAGTTTTCATCAACATATTCAATTGTCACTTCTTCATTTCTCCAAATATCTTCCCTGATCTTGGGAATACTCAAACAACCTTCATTATAACTCCATTTTTCGCCATTTAATTTTTGAACGTGCGCATTAATAAAAACCTGTTTTATGCCGGGTGCATCAGGATATTTTCCTTTATCATCTTCATCAAGATTTGTAAATATTTGTGTTGAATCAATCACAAATAAACGGACGTTTTTATTAACCTGCGGAGCTGCCAAACCCACGCCGGAACTGTTGTACATTGTTTCCCACATATTTTCTATAAGAACAGATAAGTCGGGATAATCAGCATCAATATCTTTGCAGACTGTGCGTAAAATAGGGGAGCCGTATGCGACAATCGGTAAAATCATTTCTTTAAAAACTTTATTATTTCTATTTCTTTTATTTGAAATAATTTTTTATCCGCGGTAATTAGAGGGAAATCCGAATATTTTGCAGTTGCAGCTATAATGGCATCAGGGGTTTTAAGGTTGTAATTTAACCTGATATTGGCTGCATACTCACATATTGTAGGATTAGTTTGTATCACAGTTGTTCCCAGAAGAAAATCAATTATTAATCCCCTCTTTTTTTCATTAGTGTACGGGTTGCTTAAAAGTTCAATATAAGTAACTAAAGAAACATTACATTGAATCGTTTCTATTAAACTACCGGCAACTCGGTATCCTTCAAAAAAATAAATAAGGATATTTGTATCAAGAAGAAATGGTTTATTCATCTCGCATTTTTCGTTGATATTCTACTCCATCTCCAAAACCCTTTATTTTTCCAAAAAATTTTTTTAGCCACTCTTGTTTAGAGGGCATCTTAATGTTATTTTTTTTCGATTTTCTTTTGGTTTTTGCCTTCTGCATCATCAAATTTACATTTTTTTTTGAAAATCATTTTACAAGATACTGTTGTAGCATAATAGTAGCAGCTATCTCGTCAACCATCGCTTTATTTTGTCTTTGCTTTTTTTTCATTCCCATATCAATCATAGCGCGGGAAGCCATTT
>DATHPY010000321.1:0-6269 GCA_035483315.1 Puia sp.
CGAGTTGAGTTGAAAGATCGTCCACAGATGATGCGCTTCATGCAAAAGAAAAAAATCAAACCATCTTGCGAGTGTAATTGATCCATAAGCTTTGTGTTTTCCGGTACGTTTCAATTGTTCTTCGTTTAATCTTTTCACTACATTCAAAATAGTAATTCTGTCTGATGAAATAGTTTCTAATAATTCAGTCAATGATTTTTTTTGATACTCATGAAAAACAGGATCGTTCTCTGCAACATATCTTTCAAACAATGGTTCGTTTTCGGTCAACATCAAATTAATTCTTTGAATAAATATTGGCTGATATGCCGCGAGATGAACAATATTTTCAAACGCACTCCATTTATCCGGATTAACGCGGGTCTCTAATTGTTCTTCGGATAAACCGTCAATCAATTCGTCAATTGTTTTATGTTGATATTGCAACCGTGTAAGAATGGATTCAGATAAAGCCATGAACTAAATTAAGAATGAAAAATTAATAATGTAGTGCGAAATCTCAAATCGTAATTCGTAAATTTTTAATCGCTCCACACTTTTGTTCCTTCGCTGCAATTGGCACAAATGTCAATATTGCTTCGACTTTGTAAAATGCTTTTGCGAAAATCAACATAGTTTTTATTATGCCAGATCTCTTTAAAAGACATTCCTTTCAGATCTCCCAACTGATGTTGCGCGTCTTTATCAAAACAACACGGAACAACTAATCCATCCCATGTAATTACTGTTGCATGCCACAAGCGCCAGCAATGATTATCGAGTGAATTTTTAAATTCGAATTCGCCGTTTTTATTTTTTTTGTAACGACTGTATTTATCAATTGTAGGAATTAAATTATTCGGATCATTTTCATAATCATAAACCTGCGCAGTTTTGAAACGCACATCATCAATACCAATTTCTTTGGCGAGTTGTTTTATATTTTCGATCTGATGTTCATTTGGTTTCACCACTAAAAATTGAAAAAACACAAATGGGGTTTTACTTTTTAATTCTTTTTTCCATTTCATTATATTTCTTGTTCCTTCCAAAACTTTTTCCAATTTTCCACCAACTCGATATTGCTCATACACATCCTGCGTTGTTCCGTCAATAGAAATAATTAAACGATCTAATCCACTTTCTACAGTTTTTTTTGCATTTGCATCATTAAGATAATGTGCGTTTGTAGATGTTGCCGTGTAAATTCCTTTTTTAGAAGCGTATTGAACCATCTCTAAAAATTCAGGATTCAAATATGGTTCACCCTGGAAATAAAAGATGAGGTATAATAATTCTTTTGATAACTGATCAATTGTATCGCGAAAAAAATTTTTCTCCAACATTCCTATCGGTCGGGTAAATGCGCGCAATCCGCTCGGACATTCGGGACAACGAAGATTACACGAAGTTGTCGGTTCAACAGAAACAGAAACAGGATAACCCCATTGAACAGGTTTTTTTGTCCATTTGCTGATATAATAACTGCTTAAAACTTTGGTTCCGTTCCATGCGCGGCGCGGAGTAAGCTTTGATAAAAGATTAATGCTGTCATTAAAATTGAAAGCAGGCATAACTGTAAAATTAACCTGCAAAATCGAAATCGCAATGTTTGGTAAAAGCTTTTTGATAATAATAACTAATGATGTTTTAATATTGTTTTTTCTGTGAGAAGTCTATTTTAGCAAACTGCAGAAATAAATTATGCCGCGAAGAAAAAGGAAAAATATACTCTGGAAAATTTCTTTGTATTTACTGATTGCCGCAATATCAGTAATGGCATATTTTACCATTTATGAATGGTGGTTGGAAAGAAGAGCGCATTTTGTAAGATATCCTGAATTTGGAATTGATATCCCGGTAAATTATTCCATTCATGGTATTGATGTTTCGAAATATCAAAACATTATTGACTGGCAATCGGTAAAAGAAATGAATGTGAATAATGTGCAGATAAGTTTTGTTTTTATAAAAGCAACTGAAGGGCTTGATGATGAAGATTCATATTTTAACCGCAATTGGAAAAAAGCAAAAAGCGCCGGATTAGTAAGAGGCGCATATCATTTTTTTCTTGCAACAAAAAGCGGAAAAGAGCAGGCGGAAAATTTTATTAACTCAGTGAAGTTAGAGCCCGGAGATTTGCCTCCGGCGCTCGATGTTGAACAAACTTATGGAGTTCCCATAAACCTTATTCAGGAACGTGTTAAGGAATGGCTGGAAACAATTCAAAATTATTATGGCGTGATGCCGATCATCTATACGAACGTTGAATTTTACAAACAGGTTTTAAAAGACGATTTTGATGCTTATCCATTATGGGTTGCGCATTATCTGCAAAAAGAAAGACCACATATTTACAGAGATTGGATGTTCTGGCAACACAATGAAAGCGGAAGTGTGAATGGCATTGTTACAAAAGTAGATTTTAATGTTTTTAGCGGTGACTCAACTGATTTTAAGAAATTGTTGGTGAATTAAAAAAACTAATTTCTAAAATCTAAAAAGCAATGTTGATTTTCAGATTTAGTTTTTAGAAAATAGTTTTTTAAAATTTTGCATTATGAGCACCATGGAACCTGAAGTAAGAAATTTTCTAAAAAAAATTGTGTCGTCAATTTTTATGGCCTTATTATGGCTGATGCTGAATTCGATCCTCGGAATTTATTTTAATTTACTTTTTATTGAGAATAAAATAAGCATCGGCAATATTATCTTCTATATAATTTTTGTTGGAAGTCTTGCTGCGTTAATTTTATTTTATTATCGAACCTGGAAACACAAATTTCCGCATGGATAATTAATTCTTTAACTGGTGTGATCAACAATGATCACCCATTTATTTTTGATCTTCCGTAAAAGCAATGTATAAATTCCGCCAACATCACCGGGACCTCTTTTTAAAAACCATCTGCCAACAACAAAATAATATTCCGGCGAAAGTTTTTTCATTTTTAATAATGTAAAAAACAATTTTCCCATTTTTGCCGAATCGCTATAATTTTTCTTATAATTATTTAAGGTATTCAAATAGCCATAAGTAATTCCGCCATGACCGACAAACATTAAGGAATCATTGTTCCAATAAGTTTTCATAAACTCAGCAATGCTTCCTTTATTCCATGCAGAAACCTGGTTTGCAAGAACTGCTTTAACAGCTAACTCATCCGCTTTTTGTGCGGAAGTTTTTAAAAAAATGCTGAGTGCTAAAAGCAAAAAAATTATCTTTCTCATGATATTTCTACTTTTTTCCAAATTTATAAATAAGCTATTTCCTTGTAATTGAGGCAATTTAGTCACTTTTTCAGGTAAAATAATTACAGGCTATTTCATAATACAACTAAAAATATTATTTTAGAGGTTTAGCACTACCTCGACTCTCGAATTTCCCTTCTATCGAAGAACCACAGGCAAATCCTTATTGTAAATTTCTTGGTAAATACTAATTAAAATCATGAAAAGAATTTTGATTGTTCTTCTCTTTGGTGCAAACTTTTGCAATGGACAAGGACTTCTGCAGGTTGGTGTTTTAGGCGGTGGTTCCGGTTATTCCGGGGATCTTACGAGCGATAACATTTCACTCAAAACAATTCGTGGCGCAGGAGGAGTTGAAGTAAGATATATTTTTGGCGATTACATTTCTTTTCGAGGTGGAGTTAATTATGGCAGAGTAGGAGCAAAGGATAAGCAAACTGGCGATTCCAGCATTTCATACCGCAACCTGAGTTTTGAAACCAACATATTGGAAGTAAATTTTGTGGGCGAAGTAAATTTGCTTTCTCCGGAAGTCTTTAGTGTTTATCCTTATCTTTTTGCTGGTGTTGGATATTTTCATTTTAATCCTTACGCTTATGATAACAGCGGAAAAAAAGTTTATCTGCGTCCGTTATCTACTGAAGGCGAAGGTTTGCCCGGAACAGGAAAAAAAATGTATTCTCTTAACCAAATATGTATACCATTTGGTGCGGGGTTTAAATGGAATTTAAACCAGGATTTTACCGTAGGCTTTGAATTTGGTCTTCGAAAACTTTTTACAGATTATCTTGATGATGTCAGCACGCGTTACCCAAAGTACAACGAGTTATTAACTGATAGAGGAATAGAGGCAGTTTCTCTTTCTTACAGGGGCGCAGGTCCTTTTCCAAGTGGTCAGCGAAGAGGAAATCCAGATAAAAAAGATACTTATTACACTTTCGGATTAAATCTTTTTTACTCCATCGGAAACGAAGAAGCAAAAGGGAAATATGGAAATCCGGGAAGATTGTATTGATATTTGCGCATGAAAAAAATTTATTGTCTTTCCACTTGCGATACGTGCAATGCAATTTTAAAAGATATTGACGCGAAGAAAAAAGGATTTGCACTGCAAGATATAAAAACAGAAAAAATTACTCCAGCGCAGTTGGATGAAATGAAAAAAATGATCGGCAGTTATGAAGCATTATTCAGTCGCAGAGCAATAAAATACAAAACACTCGGACTAAAAGATAAACAACTCACCGAAAAAAATTACCGCAATTTTATTTTAGAAGAATATACTTTTTTAAAAAGACCTGTTGTTATTCTCAACAACAAAATTTTTGCAGGAAGCGAAAAGAAAACTGTTGAGGAGTTGAAGAAAACTGTGTCTGCTAAAAGTTAAATGGCTAAATCGTTTTAGTGTTGAATTGTTATTATCCTCTGTGCAATCTGTGGCTAATCAATAATTCTCAGCTTCGCATAATTAAGCATTATTTTTTTTTCTCCGTTCAGATCAAACTTTACTGTAGCGATGGGATTATGTGCGCTGCCTTCCATTTTAATTACTTCGCCAAAACCAAATTTCAGGTGCTCCACTTTTTGCCCGGCTTGTAAATTTGAAGTATCACTTGCAACAAAATCTTTTGAAGGAATATGTTCAACTGTTGATTGATGTTTGTTATTAGTTGAAAGATAAGATGGCTTGTTTGCTGTTGTCCGCCGACTGTCGTCCGTCGTCGAATCAAATCCGCGGTTCATTCTCTCAAACGCGCTTCCGGCTTGCCAGTTGCTTGTTTGATTTCTTGCTCCGCCGCCGGCAAAGCTTCTGTCTAAATAAATGTCAGGGATTTCTTCAATAAAACGGCTCGGATCATTTTGTACAATACTTCCAAAACGATAACGCGTGTTTGCATAAGTGATCCACAGTTTCTTTTTTGCGCGCGTTATCACCACATAAAATAATCTTCGTTCTTCTTCCAATTCTTCGCGTGTATTAATGCTCATCGCATTGGGAAAAAGCATTTCTTCCAAACCAGCGGCGAACACACACATAAATTCCAAACCTTTCGCGGCATGAATGGTCATTAATTTTACCGTATCTGCGTGCGGATCTTTTTCATCCGCATCAGTAAGTAAAGTTATTTGTTGTAAATATGTTGATAGACCAGTTTCCGCAGTTGGTTTTGTTTCCAGATTTTCATCCGTCGCTTCACGCACAATCCCATCTTCATCAATAATTCCCCTGTTCTGCATATCATCAACCCATTCTTTGATACTGTTCAATAACTCCTGGATGTTTTCATAGCGCGCAAGTCCTTCTGTTGTTTTATCAGTAAAAAGTTCTTTCACAATATTTGTTTGTTTGCCTACATGTATCGCGACTTCATGCGCGTTTTTTGTTTTCAGCATACTCTGAAAACTTTCAATCATCAACACAAAATTTTCTATTGATTCGATCGAGCCGCCTCTAAAACCAAATTCACGAACACGTTTCAATACATCCCACATCGAAATATCATTCTCGTTTGCCTGCTTGACAATATTATCAATACTTGTTTTGCCAATGCCGCGGGCGGGAAAATTTATAATTCGTTTTAAAGATTCTTCATCTTTCGGATTTACGATTATCCGCAGATACGCTATAAAATCTTTTATTTCTTTTCTCTGATAAAAACTAATGCCACCGTAAATGGTGTAAGGAATCGCCATTCGTCTTAAACTTTCTTCAAACGCGCGGCTTTGTGCATTGGTGCGATAAAGAATAGCGAAATCTTTATTATTAAAATGATTGCGTAGTTTTTGCTCCTGGATGCTATCTGCAACAAATTTTCCTTCATCATTATCCGTGATTGTTCGAACTAATTTTATTTTATCGCCCTCCGCATTTTCAGTAAATAATTTTTTCTCTATTTGCGATTTATTATTCCGGATAACTTCATTGGCGACATTTAAAATATTTTGCGTGCTGCGATAATTTTGTTCCAGCTTGATCACTTTAACATCATCATAATCTTTCTGGAATTGTAGAATATTCTGAATAGTCGCGCCACGGA
>DATHPY010000322.1:0-2296 GCA_035483315.1 Puia sp.
ATCAACCGCGCGGTCAAGTAAAACAAGATGACCCGGATTTTCATAAATAGAACCATCCGGCATAACAAGTGTGAAGATTGAATCTTTATCCTTCGTTCCTTTTTCCAAGTACTCAGTGAATCGTGGAATTTCAACCTGGTCAATAGCAATGTCAACAGCCATCGGGTTATCGGAAGAAATTGTGTTTAATAAAGTTTGCTGATAAACTGAGGTTCCGATTTTCACATCAGAAATTCCAATCGTTCCATCCAACGGAGCGCTGATGACAGAATATTTCAAATTCGTTTCAACGCTCGACACATTTGCTTTTGCTGCTTCAACTTGTTTCTTACTGCTTTCCAGATCAGCGACCGCATGATCTAAAGTTTGTTTTGCGATGGCATCATTTTTAGCGAGGTCTGTATACCTGTCCGCATCTTGTTGCGCTTTACTTTGATTGGCTTCTGCAACATGAACGTTTGCCACAGCTTGTTCGTAAGCTGCTTTATATTGTTGCTGATCTATCTCATATAACTTCATCCCTTTTCTTACAAATTGTCCATCTTTAAAATAAATACCAGTAATATTTCCGGAAACCTGCGGCTTGATATCAACCTGGTTTAACGGAGTAACAGTTGCGGGATAAATATCAAAATATGTTGCCGCTCCTTCTTTGACTACCTGAACACCAACAGCAACCGGCGGCGGCGCTTGCGGGCCAGTCTGGTTATTTCCACAAGACACCAGTTCCATCGCAAGAATTAATATTCCAATCCAGCTCAATTTATTTCTCATAAAAAAAATTTCCTTTTATTAATTTGTTATTGTTCCCAAAGATTTTTGAACATCAATCTTGCTGCTCAATAATTGGTACAATGCATTTGTATAATTCACCTGCGTTGTTCGCAAATTTGTTTCTGCCGTGATAACATCGAGATAAGCTTTCACACCTGATCTGTATTGCAATTCAACAGTGGTATAAACTTCTCTTGCCAAATCAAGATTTTCTTTCAGCGCATAATAATCAATCAAATTACTTTTATAAGTTGCCATTGCCTGCGCGTATTGCGAATTAATATTTGTTTCTAACGATGTAATATCCCAGTCAACACTTTTTAATTGCAGCTCTGCGGTTCTTATATCATGCATTCTTTTGCCACCCTGGAAAATCGGGAAAGATAATTGCAAACCCACATTCGATGTTGGATAATTATTAGAATATAATGGCGAAAACTGGTTGCTAAGATAATTGAGATTATAATTTCCGATTGCAGAGATAGTCGGAATGTAACTCCATTTATTATATTTCAGGTTATCCGTTTGCAAATTTTTTTGTGTCAGCAATAATTGATATTCGATGCGGTTATTATAATTCACAGCCTGGTTTGTGTCAATAAAAGCTTCTCTTTCCATTTGTGTGCTGTCGTAAATAATGTTTATTTCATTGGCAGCTACATAACCCATTTGCTGTTTCAGGTAAACCATTTTTGCTTTAAGTAATTCTATATCTGATTTTCTCTCGGCTTTGGAATTATTTAAAGTTATTGTTGCGGTTTTATAATCTGTTTTGTCAACAATGCCACCGCGATATTGATTGTAAGCATCTTTTAGATTGCGCTCCAATCTTACAATATCATCATCGAGCAAAGCGATTTGTTGTTGTGTGAGCAATACGTCGTAGAAAGCTTTACTCACATTTACAGTTACATCAATTTTATTAGCTGCAGTATTTTGTTTTGATTGCCGGCGGACATCGCTTGCTGAACTGCTTGCGAGAAGTACATCGCGGTTAAAAATATTTTGCGTTAAACCAAATCCAACTGTTGAAACATTATGCGTGCCACTGTAAGAGATCGCATTATTAAAACTCACTGCCTGCAGTTGAAAATAATAATCATAAAAAGCATTCAAATTCAATTGGGGATACCATTCTGATAATTTACTTTTTATTTGTTGCTCGGTAATTTGTTCGTTGAGAAGTGATTGTTGAACGAGCGGATAATGTTTTAACGCATATTGAATGCAGTTTTGCAAAGTAGCATCCTGCAATACCGTGTCTTTCTCTGTGATTTGTGCATGAGCTGATGATGAGAACGCGCTGATTATAATACCGGTCAAAAAAATGTATAATACTTTCCTTTTAAGATTATTCATCATAAAAAATTTAATGAAACTCCTAGCAGTCCAAAAAAACAAGGGGCAAAAATCGTTAAAATTTTTCTTTTTCGGATAAAAGCTTCCCATTCAAGCAGCAAAAACCGTTCACATTTTTGGGAGCACAAAGTTAAACAAACGTTTGAATTAAACAAATGTTTAA
>DATHPY010000323.1:0-2876 GCA_035483315.1 Puia sp.
GCAGAATTATAAAAGAACATGACCAGATAAGGTTTCGCATTCATAAAATAGGGGGTTTAATAATCTTAAACTTAAATTATTTTTTCGGAACCAAATAAAAAATCGCCAATAGTGGTTTGATAATATTTTATTTTTTTGAATGCTTCTTAGTTCAATTTTAAAAAATAGCAACTATTTTAAAATTTAATAACCGCGGAGTGAGCCGTTGCGGCATGGCATAAGTGGTGTTGGAAAAATCTTTGATCAGTAAGTAAGAAATGGTGTTGTCTTTATCAATCACATTAAATACTTCGAGCGTTGCCCAGATGTTTTGAAAATTTCTGAACGGACTATGACTTCTGCGATTATCTCTTTCATTATCCAAAAGCAAAGCGCTGAAGCCAAGATCAGCACGGATGTACGCGGGAATGGTCAGTGCATTTCGATATTTCACACTCCCCGGAATATTGAAAGGTAAATTGCTGCCATAAATTAAATTCAGGTAAACTTTAAAATTTTTATTTGTGGAAAGATAATCCTGCACAAACATGCCGAGCGTGAGTAGCCGATCTGTCGGGCGACGAACCCAACCCTGTTTCACTTTGACACTGTCTGTTGGCTGGTTCAATGAATCCAGCGTGTAATTATAATAATATTGATTAGCGATTTTTTCTTTCGTGCGCATAAACCCAATGCTGAACCAACTCTCCGCATCTTTAATGAACTCGCCGAACAATCTTGTCTCAACACCGGCTGCATAAGCTTTCGCATCATTCAATCCAAAATATTGTATGTGCACATTATTGATGTCGTACGGATCAACATCGGTCATGTATTTATAATAAGCTTCTGTTGTGAGACGAAATGGTTTATCGCCCATTTTAAAATTATAATCCAATCCTGCAGTTGCCTGATAACTCAGTTGCGCTTTCAGATCTTTGTTCAACGTTCCATCGGGTTTTATCATCTCGCGAAAAAATGGCGGCTGATCATAAATTCCTAATGCAGCTCTGTAAACGATATCTTTTTTTGAATTTTTTGGTTTCCATGAAAAACCCATTCTTGGCGAAACGAGAAATTGATTATTTAAATTATTATAATTATAACGAACGCCGGCCTGCAATGTAAAATCATGCGCATCTTTGAAAGCAATATTATCCTGTACAAAACCGGTAAATCGTGTGATGTTAAGATTGTCGCTTCCATTCATGTAACTGTAAATATTCGTAGAGCCGGGCATGTATGGCAAAGAATATCCTGCTGAATCTTCATAATTCCATTGAAGCAATTTAAAATTTACAACCTGCTCTTCCGCGCTAACGCCCCACTGAACAAAATGTTTTCCAAGATCAAGATATCCTTTGTGCGTTGCATTCCAAACGGAGATGTCTAACCGATTTCGCGCATAGTTTTGATAAATGCCCGCGCCAAGCGGATTAGTGATTAATCCATACGTTGCACTGTTATTATCAAAGTCACGCTCACCGAATAAATAATTCCCGATGATGTCGTAAGATTCTTTTTCGTTATCATCAAATCTCGAAACCATCCATTTTAGCCGAAGATTTTTTTTCAGTTGCTGCGTGAATGTCAATCCAAGTAAATTGGTTTGATAAGAATCTTTTTCTTCACCCTCAAAAGTAATATCCAACCCAAGATTGGCTGTATAAAACGGAGAAAAAACAGATGCTGTTAATTGCGCCGATTGCGGAATTAATGTGAATTTGGTTTGCGAAAAAATGCCCATCAACTCAATCGAATTTTTTTCATTGAATTGATAAGTGAGCAACGCTTGCGCATCCGATGATGAGGGACTGTAATCACCAATTGTTTCCTGGCTGCTTAATAAACTTTTATTTGTCCGGTTGCGAACGCCGATTAGGTAAGAACATTTATTGTCTGTTCCTTCAAGATGAAAGCCTTGTTCTAATAATCCCATGTACACAGAGCCGCCAAAACTTTTCGGTTTTTTGTATTGAATATCTAAAACAGAAGACATCTTATCTCCATATTTTGCCTGGAATCCGCCATTGTAAAAACTTACATTTTTTGTCATGTCGGGATTGATAATACTCAATCCTTCCTGCTGCGCGTTGCTCACTAAATAAGGACGAAAAACTTCAAAGTCGTTTATATAAATTAAATTTTCGTCGTAACTGCCGCCGCGAACTGAATATTGCGAAGTGAGTTCATTATTTGAGCCAACGAAAATTTTAATAAGGCTTTCAATGCCGCCATTTGGCGTAGGAATATTGATGGCATCTTTCGGATTTATTTTTATCAGTCCCGCTTCATTTCTGTCACGCTGATCGGTAACGGTTACTTCTTTTAACGCTGTGGTGTTTCTCTCGAGCCGCACCACAATTTGTTCGTGTTCGTTTTCATTTAACAAGAAATTGCGTTGCTCCATTCTGTAACCTGTAAAAGAAAACTGAAGTGCAAAAGCTTTTTCTGCGGGAACTTTAATGCGAAATGTCCCAGAATCAGAAGTGACGATTCCATTTTGTTTGCCAAGAATAATAACGGAAACTTTTCCTAAACCTGTTTCATTTTCATCCAGCACTTTGCCCGAAATAAACGCTCCTTTTTTTTGCGCCTGCGCAGAAAAATTAAACAACAGAGGTAAAAGCAAAGCAGCGAAAAGCGAAATTCTCAATGCAATTTTTTTAAAGGATTACCGAAATTAAAGATTTGGCTTGTAATAAAAACGTAATTACGTAAGAGAAAGTATTTGTTTTTAGAGATAAAACACATGGACACATAAGAACATAGTTGCACATAGTGTTCTATGATCCTATGTGACTATGTGGTAAAGAAACGCAGAGTTTTGGAATGTAAACCCACAACTTAATAGTAGCACAACCGATGAAGGTAATGCGACGCAACGATGCTCAATA
>DATHPY010000324.1:0-4602 GCA_035483315.1 Puia sp.
TTAAAAGGAATTGATCCAATTGGATTGCATGCTTATGATGGTCATATTCGTCACACAGATTTTAATTTGCGCAAGCAGCAATGTGATGACTGTTTTGCAAAAGTTATAGAAACAAAAAATGCAATAATGCAAAATGGTTTCGCTGAACTGATTATTATCGCCGGCGGATCACCAACTTTTTCCATTCACAGTAAAAGAAATAATTGCGAATGCAGTCCGGGTACATTTATTTATTGGGATAAAGGATATATTGATCTGTGTCCCGAACAAAATTTCCTTCCTGCTGCTTTGGGGGTAACGAGAATAATTTCTCTTCCTGAAAAAACAAAAATATGTTTGGATCTCGGGCATAAATCCGTCGCAGCGGAAAATGAAATTACCAGGCGTGTTTATTTTATTAATGCTCCGGAACTAAAAGCAGTTGAACAAAGCGAAGAACATTTAGTCGTTGAAGTTCCGGAAAATCATTCTTATAAAATTGGTGATGTATTTTACGGAATACCAATTCACGTTTGTCCGACAATTGCTTTATACGAACGTGCTTTTACCGCAACAAATAATATTGCAAAAGGTGAATGGAAAAATATTGGAAGAGACAGGAAAATTAGTTTGTAGTTTTTAACTGGCGTCAGACGGTTCGAAACCGTCAGACGCCTTGATCAGTGCGATTCGCTTAATTTGTATTTAAAAATTCGTATAATTCGTGCAAACAAACTCATTAATAACAAAACCGCATTATCTCATTCTCGATGGACTTCGAGGTGTTGCATCCGTTATGGTTGTTGCGTTCCATATTTTTGAAGCACACTCAACAAGTCATCTCGATCAGATCATTAATCACGGTTATCTCGCTGTAGATTTTTTCTTCGTGCTTTCGGGTTTTGTTGTGGCTTATGCGTACGACGATCGCTGGAGCAAAATGAGTGTCGGCGATTTTTTCAAACTTCGTCTCATCAGGCTTCAACCGATGGTGATAATGGGAATGATCGTTGGTGCAATACTTTTTTATTTCCAGGATTCTGTTTTGTGGCCAACGATACATCTTGTGCCCATTGGAAAAATGCTTTTAATAATGCTCATCGGTTTTACGCTGATTCCCGTTCCACCATCAATGGATATCCGCGGCTGGCAGGAAATGCATCCGCTAAACGGACCTGGCTGGTCTTTATTTTTTGAATACATCGCCAATATTCTTTACGGTGTTTGGGTAAGAAAATTTTCAAAAATTGCGCTTTCGATATTGGTATTTATTTCAGCTTGCGCGTTGATACATCTCGCCGTAACAAGTGATACTGGTGATGTGATCGGCGGTTGGTCAATAGATCCGCAGCAATTGCGCATCGGGTTCACGCGCGTGATGTATCCGTTTTTTGCAGGACTGTTACTTTCCCGCGCCGCAAAATTAATTCACATTAAAAATGCATTTTTTTGGTGCAGCCTGTTAATTATTATTTCACTCGCCATACCAAGGATCGGCGGCAGCGAACATTTGTGGATGAACGGACTTTACGATTCGCTCACCATTATTTTTATTTTTCCACTGATCGTTTTTTTAGGTGCAAGCGGAAATATCACCGGCAAATCCGCATCACGCATCTGTAAATTTTTAGGCGACATCTCTTACCCGATCTACATCACGCATTACCCGATCATATATATTTACACCGGTTGGGTAGCAACGCACAAAGCCACGATCGCGCAGGGTTTGCCATTTGGCATTCTCGTTTTTGTTGCAAGTATTTTACTTGCGTACGCCTCTCTCAAATTATACGATGAACCAATAAGACGTTGGTTAAAAAAGAAAATTTTATTGAAGAGTAATTAATTTTGCAGGCGTCAGACGGTTTAAAACCGTCAGACGCCTATTCTATCTCCTCGAGAATAGAAAAAATTTCCCCGCAGATCGCGCCAATGTTTCGGCAGATGATCGCAGATCTTTCTCTGCGTATCATCTGCGTTTGTTTGATCGGCATTATCTGTGGGAAAGTTCTTACTTTAATTATCTGGCGCAGGTCTCCTGACCTGTGCCGATTTGCTACTTAATTCAAAAAATCAGAAAACAAACTGATTGGAAACAAGTAATTATTATGCACAGGTCGGGAGACCTGCGCCAGAAACGAGAAATTTATCAATATTGATCCCGAAGGGATGGCATTATTATAAATGTAAAATCAATTTGCATTAAACTCCGAAGGAGTGATATATCATCCCTTCGGGATTGTTTAATAAATATTATACATGCTACAAAAATTTCAGTCCTTTGGACTTGTTCTTGCATCGCAATTCGTTCATGCTATTATGCGACGTTTTATAATTTGCGAGTTGTGTATATTTGAGAACACTACGAAATGTTTTGAATCTCTTTTAATTTCGCAATTACATGGTCGCAAATAATTTTAAAAAATTAGTAAACAAAAATCTTGCACCCGACATTAGACAATTGGGTTGGAAGGGCAGCGGGTTTCATTTCTATCAACCTAATTCAAATCATGTTGTTAATATATTTGGTTTACGAGGTGCTTGGTACGGTGGTTCTGTCTGTTGTGAAACTGCAATTCATTTTGACTTTATTCAAGATTTGGCTCATAAACAAATTGACATTTCGAAAACAACATATGCAAGTTGCGTTATTAGAAAGAGACTTTCTCCAAAGGGCACAGGCGACTATCATTGGATCCTCAGAGATACAGAAGAAGAAAATATCAAATCAATAAATCAAATTTGGGGTGCTTTCAAAACTCATGGATTGGCATTCTATAATGACTTTGCAAATTTTCCTTATCCCTTTGATATTATTCAACCGCAAGATTTAGAAAAAAACAATCAATACCTCATACTCAATAAATATTACCTACATAATCAAATTCATTTAGCCTGGTTGTTAAAAGAAATAAACCTTTTTATAGGTAGACAAGAAAAAGCAAAAGAATTTGCAACATTTGGTCTGACAGAAGTTCGCAAACATGCGGACAAAATGTTAATTCAATTTAAAAGTAAAGGTCAACAGAAAGAAATTGAAAAATATATTAACACAAACAAAGAATTATTCGAATTGTAAATGCTCGCAATTACTCATCGCCGCTCAATAGTAGTACAACCGATGAACGGATTGCGACGCAACGATGATGCTATGAAAAACCGAAGCTGGAAACCAAAAAATATAACACCTATTACACGAATTAGAACGAATTACACGAATTAAGAATCTACAAACTCAAAACTATAAACTAACTCATGTTCACAATAGACGCACACCTTGATCTCAGCATGAACGCGATGGAATGGAACCGCGACTTACGGTCATCCATAACCGAAATAAGAGAAAGAGAAAAAAACAGAACAGACAAGCCCGATCGAGGCAAAGGAACTGTTTGTCTGCCGGAATTAAGAAAAGGAAATATCGGGTTGGTGGTCGCTACACAAATTGCGCGCTATGTTGCGCCGGATAATCATTTGCCCGGATGGCATTCGCCGGAGCAGGCATGGGCGCAAACGCAGGCGCAACTGGCATGGTACAAAACAATGGAAACCGAAAATGAAATGGTGCAGGTGAATGACCTGGCGTCGCTGGAAAAACATTTGCAAACATGGAATAAAAACGAGCATGAAAAAAAAGCGATCGGTTTTATTTTAAGTTTGGAAGGCGCAGATTCCCTGGTGAATATTGAATACGTTGAAAGAGCCTGGCAGTACGGGTTACGCGCGATCGGTCCCGCGCATTACGGACCCGGACGTTATACAAACGGAACGGATGCAACAGGAAAAATGAATCAGCATGGTTTGGATCTTTTAAAAAAAATGGAAGAGCTGAACATTATTCTTGATGCAACGCATTTGTGTGATGATGCTTTTTGGCAGGCGCTGGAAAATTTTAACGGGCATGTGTGGGCGAGTCATAATAATTGTCGGGCGTTGGTAGATCATGATCGTCAGTACAGTGATGAACAAATAAAAGCATTAATAGATCGCGGAGCAGTGATCGGTGGCGCGTTCGATGCATGGATGATCGTTCCTAATTGGGTTCGCGGAAGATCAACGCCGGAAAATATGAATTGCAATATTGAAAAAGTGATCGATCATCTTGATCATATTTGCCAGATCGCCGGCAATGCATTGCATATTGGCATCGGCTCCGATCTTGATGGCGCATTTGGAAAAGAACAATCTCCTTACGACCTGGAAACGATCGCTGACCTGCAAAAAATTCCTGCTATTTTAAAAAGCCGAGGTTACTCCGATGAGGACGTTATTAATGTGATGCACGGAAATTGGTTACGATTTTTGAGAAAGGCGTGGGGGTAAAATTTCACGCAAAACCGCAAAGCAAATAAGTTCGCAAAGAAATCTTTTTCATCTTGTATTTCTCCGCGCCATTGCGCCTTTGCGTGAAAAAATTAAACCATCATTTCTTCTCATAATAATCATCGGGAAAGCTATAACTCACAAAGGCAATTTGTTTTCCATCCGGCGACCATGACGGAACATTGATGGTTCCCTGTCCGCCATATAAATATGCTATCGCTTTCGGTTGCCCATTCCCGTTAGATGGAAGTAATCTGATCATTACTCTTTTGCAAGGAGGATGATCACCTTTGGAAACAT
>DATHPY010000325.1:0-2937 GCA_035483315.1 Puia sp.
AAAAGGGTTTCATCGAATGGCTCAAAACAGATCCTGCAGATATTATTTGCGTTCAGGAAACAAAAGCGCAAAAAGATAATGTGGATCATAAACAATTTACTGACCTGGGATTTCATGATTATTGGTTCAGCGCGCAAAAAAAAGGATACAGCGGCGTTGCCATTTTTACAAAAATAAAACCGGATAATGTTGAATACGGAACGGGACACAAAGTAAGCGATGATGAAGGAAGAGTTTTGCAATTGGATTTTGGAGATATAAGATTGATCAATGCCTATTTTCCATCGGGAACTTCCGGTGAAGTAAGACAAGCTTTTAAATACGAATGGCTCGATGAATTTTTTTTGTATCTGAATGAATTGAAAAAGAAATATCCAAAACTTATTCTTTGCGGAGATTATAATATTGCGCATAAGGAAATTGATATTCACGATCCGAAAGGAAATAAAAATTCATCCGGCTTTTTACCTGATGAAAGAAAATGGATGGATAAATTTTTTGAGCATGAATGGACAGACGCATTTCGCATCATTCACCAGGAGCCGCATCGTTACAGTTGGTGGAGTCAGCGTTTTCCCTCTGTGCGTTTGCAAAATAAAGGCTGGCGTATTGATTATATTAATGTCACCGACACGCTGAAAAAAAATATTGTTGATGCAGAAATTTATCCCGACGTAAAACACAGCGACCATTGCCCGGTTTATGTGGAAATAAAAACATCGTAAATCGGTCGATAAAATATTATCAAAACGAAGTCGCAGTTTATAGCGCGTTAAATAATGTTACTGAAGTTGAGATCACAGTAGTACAAAAGTTTAATCAAACCTCCTATGCCGAAAACGGGCTGTTATCGTTTTCGGGCGTGCTTTTTTGGTTCTTTTTTGCACAAGCAAAAAAGAACAATAACTATTATTGAAACTAAAATGTGGAAAGAATAACATTCTGCAACGCTTGCCCAATGCGGTTTACAGCTTATTAAACATAACATAAAAAAATTTTGCAGCAAGCAAAAAGCGTCTATATTTGTCCTCGCTAAATTTTTAAAAAAATTACACTATGAACAAAGCTGAATTAATCACGAAGATCTCTGACGATGCCGGTGTTACTAAAACCCAGGCAAATGCTTCACTCGATTCATTTATTGAAGCAGTTACTAAAACTTTAAAAGGCGGCGGAAAAGTTACGCTGGTTGGATTCGGTACTTTTTCTGTTGCAAAGCGCCAGGCGCGCAATGGTCGCAACCCCCAAACAGGAGCTGTTATTAAAATTAAAGCTAAAAGAGTAGCTAAATTCAAAGCGGGCAAAGAGCTGTCTGCAAAATTATAATGCTGCACTCGCTGTAATCAAAAGCTCCGATACCGTTGCTTGCGTGTGCCGGAGCTTTTTATTTTAAATTAAAAAATTATTATCATGGGAAAGGGAGATAAAAAAACAAAAAAAGGAAAAATATTCAAAGGCTCGTTTGGAAAAAGCAGACCTGCGAAAGTGAAAAAGAAAAATGTTGAGAAGAAGTAAAAAAATCAAAAACTAAATCCGAAAATCAATATACCTTTTCAGTTTTTAGATTTTAGTCTTTTTCTTTTAATACCAGCTTCGGTTTTTCATAGCGTCATCGTTGCATCGCAATCCATTCATCGGCAGAATATAAATTGAGCTGTGGTTTACAACCACCAAGCTTATATTTGTTGATCAGCGACCAACAAAGGCAAAATAATAACATTCAATAATTAACACTCAACATTCAATTTTCAAATGAAGGAAACTTGAATAATATTAAGTGTATTTTACTTGAGAGTTGATTTTTGAATATTGAGTGTTGAATATTCTTCATTTTCATTTCAATTTAACATCACGGTGCCAATCTTTCAATAACCCATTTGCTATTTTCCTGGAATGTGTATTGAATTCTGTCATGCAAACGATTTGGTCTTCCCTGCCAAAACTCAATAACAGCCGGCATTACACGGTATCCACCCCAATTTTCCGGTCGTGATAACTTCTCGTTATTAAATTTCTTTCGAAATTCTTTTTCGTTTTCTTCCAGCCATTTACGGCTTGCAATAATATGGCTCTGCGGCGATGCCCATGCGCCAATCCTGCTTCCTTCCGGGCGGCTATTAAAATACTCATCACTTTCTTTACCGCTTGTTTTACTAACGGTGCCGGTTATGCGAATTTGCCTTTCTAATTCTTTCCAGAAGAAAACTAAACAAGCTCTCGGGTTTTCCTGCAATTGTTTTCCTTTATTACTGTCGTAATTGCTGAAAAAAACAAAACCGCTTTCATCAAATGCTTTTAGTAAAACTGTACGCGCTGCGGGTGCGCCGTCGCCGGATGCAGTTGCTAATGTCATTGCATTCACTTCATCAATTTTTGCTTCGACAGCTTCGCTCCACCATGTATTAAATTGTAAAAATGGATTTTCATTCACCGACTCTTCAGAAAGTTTTTGAAGCTGGTAATCTTTGCGCATGTCTGCTAATGAATTCATTCTTTAATAATTTCAGATCACGAAATTACCAAAAAAGAAAACGACCTGTTGAAGAAACAGTCCGTGTAATTATTTATTGAGTTATAGGTTGTCGGGTTTTTAAACTTGTTCCGGTTCGTTATGAAATCCGTTTTTTTCCGGGTTTGATTTTGTCAGCAGTGTTTCCATTTCAGAGATACGTTTTAGCTGGCTTTCAAGTTTTTTATTATGCTCGGATATCTGTTGCAGGTCGCCATTCAACTCATCAAGGAAAGTAACTTTTTTCTGTAATTGCTGGCGTTGAAAATTAGCTTCTTTTAATTTGTCTTCTGTATCAGCAAGAATTCTGCTCAAACGCTGATTTTCTTCCCACAAAGATGCATCGCGCGTTTTCAATTCGTCCAGGTCTTTTGTAAGTTTGAAATAAGTCAATTGCAATTCTTCATAATCACTTCCGGAACGTGATT
>DATHPY010000326.1:0-9925 GCA_035483315.1 Puia sp.
CACAAAATAATTATCCTCATTTCAGCAATTACATTGATACATTGGTAAACATCAGTGTTTCCACGCCTGTTGTTCCAGATATTGACGCAAATATTCGTGCGCTGATTGACAAAGCAGGCAGTGGTAATGATTACTATAATTCTTCATCGTATAATAATTACTGGCCTACGGATAAAATGGCTTTGTTCGAGGATGATTCAACCGGCGAAGCGGTTTATGTAACAGTTCAATCTTACCCAAAATATTATTATCCGAAGGATTCTTTAGTTTTTTGGAAAGATGAGATCAACGAAAAAAGAATTAAAGAGACTTTTATTCTTTACAGTAAAAAACCTTTTCATACCGATTCAATTTCCGGTTACCGTTATATTCTTGCAGATACAAATTCCATGTGTCTTTTTAACAACTGGGTTTTTCTGAAGAATAATAAATTGTATCACGTAATGAACATGTACGATTCATTGCAACAGCCTGATGAGTTTATAAAAAGATTTTATGAAACCATCAAACCACTCAGCAGAAATGATGAGCAACCTCTTTTTTCAAACAAGCTGAATGTTTTTTTTGATGATCTGAACAGTAAGGATTCCGCAACAAATCAAAAAGCAAAAAATTCAATTCCTAATGTTTATTTCGGGTCGAAAGGCGTGCCGATGTTATTGAAGGAAATTCAGACTTTGCCGTACAATGACAAAGATTATTTCGATACAAAAACAAAACTCATCAATGAACTCGGGTACATTAATGATTCATCGGTAAGGCGCGAAGTTGTTTCTGCATTAAAACTTATTTACGAAAAAGCGGGAGACACGAATGTGTTTCAAAATATAGTTTTTAAAGCGCTGGCGCGGCATAAAACAACCGAGGCATATTCTTTATTAAAAACATTAATGATCCAGGATCCACCAGTTTTTGAAAATTCATCCGAGTACAATTATTTGTTCCAGGATATTAATGATTCATTATTACTTGCAAAATCTTTATTCCCCGAGTTACTGCAATTGTCAACTATTGATGATTATAAAGATAATATTCACTCACTGCTCACGATGCTTGTTGACAGCGGATACCTGAAAGGTTCAGATTATGAATCATACTTCAGTAAATTATATTTTGAAGCGAAAATTCAATGGAAAAAACAACAGGGAAAAGATGAAAGCAAGCTGCAGAAAAATGATGATGATAATATAACAACAAAAAATTATCGTTACTCCGATAATGACAATGATAATGAAGGATACACAGAACTCGAAGATTATGCTGTTTTATTAATGCCTTTTTATGATAAGAATCCCAACGTTCCGAAATTCATTGATAAATTATTACAAAGCCGTGATACATCCGTAAAATTAAAAGCGACAATTTTATTGTTACGAAATAATAAACCGGTTGCCGACAGTATCATTCATGCTCTTGCTTCGAGTGATAAATACCGGTTTGATTTATACAAACAACTTGAAGCGATTGACAAACAAAAAGTATTTCCAAAAACTTATTTTAACCAATTGGATATTACAAGGAGTCAGTTAGCGGCTGCATACACAAAAAATAATTTGTACGCCATTCAGTTTGTTGATAAAAAATTGATACAGGTAAAAGAGAAAAAAGGATTCGTATATTATTTTAAATATAAGCCAGAAAAAGACGACGACTGGCAAATTGGAATAAGTGGGTTACAACCGGTTTCATTAAAAGAAGTGAATGATAATGATGATTTGGTAAAACTCACCAATAAAAAAATAAAACCAAATCAATCAGAAGAAGAACAATTTGATAAACAATTGAAAAGATTATTATTTTCTCTCCACAAAAGCGCTGCTTCGTTTTATAGCGACAATGATTATTATCTGGGAAGAAGCAATGAATAAGTATGTACTATGAAGTATGAGTTATGAACTTGATAATTGGAAAACCTTTACTCAATACTCACCAGCTCATAGTTCATACTCAAAAACGTAGATGCCTCACCGTTAGTCCGTCGTTTATTAATTGTTTCAGGGAATCAATTCCAATTTTAATATGGCCTTCTACAAAATCGCCGGTAACTTTTTTATCACTTTCTTCAGTCTTCACACCTTCGGGGATCATCGGCTGATCGCTTACTAACAGTAATGCACCTGTGGGGATTTTATTAAAAAATCCAACAGAAAAAATAGTAGCCGTTTCCATATCAATGGCGTAAGCCCTTATTTTTTGCAGGTATTCTTTAAACACTTCATCGTGTTCCCACACGCGGCGGTTTGTGGTATAAACAGTTCCGGTCCAGTAATCAACTCCATATTCACGGATGGTCGTGGAAATTGCTTTCTGCAGTGCAAATGCAGGCAGAGCGGGCACTTCCGGCGGAAAATAATCGTCAGAAGTTCCTTCGCCCCGAATTGCGGCAATCGGCAAAATCAGATCGCCGAGTTTATTTCTCTTTTTTAATCCACCGCATTTTCCAAGAAACAAAACCGATTTCGGTTTGATCGCTGTGAGCAGATCCATCACTGTTGCAGCAGTCGGGCTACCCATTCCAAAATTAATTATCGTAATGTTTTCGGCTGTTGCGCATTGCATCGGTTTATCTTCACCCATTACTTTTACTTTGTACCATTGCGCAAAAAGATGTACGTAATTGCTGAAATTCGTCAGCAAAATATACTCACCAAAATTCTCCAGCTTTTCACCCGTGTATCGCGGCAGCCAGTTCTTTACAATTTCTTCTTTACTTTTCATATTGTTAAGTCAAAAGTAAAAATTAAAAAACAAAAATGCCTGTAGTCATTCTAACCTTCTTTTTACTTTTTATTTTTTACTTTTCAATTTTGTAAATTTAACCAATAGTTTTTGGTCATGATAAAAATCTACTATCCTGCATACTCTTATAAAATTAAAGAAGAAGTTGCAGGCAGAGAATATATATTTGACGAATTGCGCAAACAATGGGTTCGTCTTACCCAGGAAGAATGGGTGAGGCAGAATTTTATTCAATACTTACTCCAGGTAAAAAAATATCCCGCTACTTATATTGCCGTGGAAAGAAAAATGAAATTGGGTGAAGTCAACAAACGCTTCGATCTTTTAGTATTCGACCGCGCGGCCAAACCATGGATGCTTATTGAATGTAAAGGAACAAATATTGTTCTTGATAAAGTAGTTCTGTGGCAGGTGCTGCATTATAATATTGCGATCCCGGTAAAATATCTTGTAATAACAAACGGGCAAGAGTGCCATGCTTATGTAAAAGGCGTACTCGATTTTGAAGCCATTCCTTTTTTGCCGAGCTATGATGAGTGATTTTTTATTACACGAATTAATTCACACATCTTCTAATTCGTGCTATTTCTTCTTCAACTTATCTTTAAAAATCTTTTCAAATTTTTCCACTTTCGGACGAATAACAATTGAACAATATGGTTGCGAACCATGTGTGCGGTAATAATCCTGGTGATAATTTTCCGCAGAATAAAATGTAGTAAACTTGGTTATTTCTGTAACTATCGGCTTATCGTAAGCTTTACTTTCGTTCAATTTTTGTTTGTAATGTTCCGCTTTTTGTTTTTGCTCTTCGTCGTGATAAAATATTGCGCTGCGGTATTGCGTACCAACATCATTGCCTTGTTTGTTCAGTGATGTCGGATCATGCGATTCCCAAAAAACTTCCAGCAATTCATCATAGCTTATCACTTTCGGGTCGTAAACAATTTGTAAACATTCTGCATGTCCGGTAGTTCCGCTGCACACTTGTTCGTAGGTCGGATTTTTTACAGATCCACCCGAATAACCGGAAGTAACTTTAATTACACCTTTTAATTCTTGGAAAATTGCTTCCGTGCACCAAAAACAACCGGTGGCAAAAGTTGCCGTGTCTGTTTTAATTCCATTGTCAGTAATGATATCTTCACTCATAAATTTATGTTGATTGTTTAATTCATTTTTCGGAGAACTTAAAAACAGTATTGAAGTTAGTACAGATAATATTATCATGATTTCTTGTTTTGTCGTCGCAAGATAGTTTGAACTACAAACTGCTTTTGCAATCCATATGACAAATAAAGGCTTTTAAATGTTCGTTAACACTAAAATAATACTGGCGATTTTAAAAGAAGTCATTCATAAATTTTGGTATGATTTTTTTTGTAGCTTTAGCATAAATCAATTTTATGCGAGGCAGAGACGGAAGTATTCTTTATTTAATTCTCGGGCTTTATTCTATTATGATAAGCTGGTATTACAACCATTCATTTCTTTTAGTGATCATTCATTATATTTTTTGGCCGATTTATCTTATTTACGAATTGCTCATTGGTCATTTATCTCACGACATGTGGAAAATAATTCCTGAATCTTATTTCAAATAGCGTTCTGCCGGCTAACAAATAATTCCTTAAACTTGTGTGAAGTAGTTTAATTCAACATGAAATTTTTTCCTCATTCCGCATTGGTACAACTTGAGTTTGACAAAGTGAAAGCTTTGCTGGCAGCTAATTGCAAAACGGAGCATGCCAAAACAAAAGCGGATGATCTGCGCATTCACACCAAACGAGAATTCATTGAGCTGGAATTGCAGCAAACGAATGAGTTTAAATTACTGCTGCAAAACTCGCAATATTTTCCAAATGATTTTGTACTGAATTTATCGAAAGAATTAAAATTGCTTTTAATTCCCGGCGCTGTATTAAGCGGGGAACAATTTTTGCAATTACGCAAACTCGCTCAAAATATTCAAAACATTTTTCGGTGGTTTGATAATGATAAACGCATTGCTTATCCGGCGATGTTGAAAGTAATCGCTGATACTTACTATGAAAAAATAATTTCTGAATTAATTAGTGATGTGCTTGATGATAATGGAAATGTTCGCGATAATGCCAGCGAATCGCTTACAGATATACGAATGAAATTATTTCGCGAGCGAAATGAATTGAGAAGAATGTTTGATAAGATATTGTCGCGACTTCATAAACTTGGATATGTTGCCGATATTGAAGAATCTTTTTTAAACGGCAGGCGGGTTGTGGCAATTCATGCCGAGCAGAAAAGAATGGTGAAAGGAATTCTTCATGGAGAAAGTGATACGCGCAAAACTTCTTTTGTTGAACCTGAAGAAACGATTGGTTTGAACAACGAGATTTTTTCCCTCGAACATGAAGAAGTCCGCGAAGTTTACCGGATCTTGCGCGAGCTTACTTCCAAACTCTCCGTCTATGCATCACTGTTACTAACCTATCTTACCATTTGCGGGGAATATGATTTTATCAATGCAAAAGCAAAATTCGCAATTGATATCAACGGCAATCATCCGTTATTAAATGATAAAGCGCATGTGCATTTGATCCAGGCTTATCATCCGTTATTGCTATTATACAATCAAAAAAATAAAAAACCTACAATTCCGACAAACATTGAGTTGGATGAAAAGAATCGTATTCTTGTAATATCTGGTCCGAATGCTGGCGGAAAAACCGTGACATTGAAAACAGTTGGATTATTGCAATTGATGGTGCAGAGCGGACTTCTAATTCCAGTTCATCCAAATTCTGAATTGGGAATTTTTAAACAGATCATGATCCACATTGGCGATACACAAAGTCTGGAATTTGAATTGAGTACATACAGTTCGCATTTGATGAACATGAAATATTTTATGGAGAATGCCAAAGGACGAACACTTTTTTTTATTGATGAATTGGGAAGTGGCAGTGATCCAAATCTGGGCGGCGCTTTTGCTGAAGTGATTTTAGAAGAATTGGTGAAGAAGCATGCCATGGGAATTGTGACTACGCATTACCTGAATCTGAAAGTGATGGCAAATAAAACTCCGGGAATAATTAACGGAGCAATGTCTTTTGATGAAAAAAATTTGCAACCATTGTATAAACTGATTATTGGCAAGCCCGGAAGTTCGTACACTTTTTCCATTGCTGAAAGAATTGGATTGGATCACAAATTAGTTTCCCGAGCAAGAGATTTGGTGGATGAAGATCATTTTCGTCTCGATAAATTATTAAACAGAACTGAGCAGGATCTGCGCGACCTGGAACAAAAAGAAAAAGAATTACATAAGCTGCTTAAAGAGAATGAAAAATTAAAAAAGGAAATGGAAACGCTGATAAATAAAGAACAACATGAGCAGCGTGTTGAGTTATTAAAACATCAAAATAGAATTTCTGAAGACCGGATAGTTTATCTGAAAGAAATGGAGCGCAAACTGAAACAGATTATTTTTGATTGGCGCAAAGCGGAAAATAAAAATGAAGTGATAAAACAAATGCAGGCGCTTCTTTTTAAACAAAAAGAAAAACAGGTGAATGAAAAAGTAAAAAAGAAATTCGATTCAAAATATATTGAAACTGGCGAAGAAGTAAAAGCCGGAGATAAAGTGATGATGAAAAAAAATCACCAGGTTGGTACAGTTAAAGAAATCCGCAACAAAAAAGCAGTTGTACAAATTGGTTTAATGCCAATGACGCTTAACATCAGTGATATTATTGTTGTGAAAGCTAAAAACCCTGAAAAAGCAGAATGATTATATGAAACCCTCTGTGCTAACCTCCGTGGTTCTCTGTGGTAAAAATTTTTTCTAAGATCAAATCGCTATAAGAAAGACTGACAAAATCTTCAGTTTTAATGTTAAAAAAAGCGGCGTACTTATTACATTGCTCTTTTAATTTTTCAATTCCAAATTCTCCGTTTTTATCAATAGCTTCCACTTCAATAAAAGTCCCAAGTTCTTTAATGGTATCGAAATGAAATTTCACATTCTCAATAAAATAAATTTTTCTTTTCTTATTTACAATGACTTTTACGCCCAATGATTTTGTAAGAATATTTTTTAAATTTTTATCAGGATCATGTTTGTATAACAACACATCTGATTGTTTTGCATCTGATGTGTTTGCCCGTTCATAATGTATCAAAGCGTTTTCAATATTTCCTTCACGTAATTTTAATCTTCCATGGGCAACATTAAAATAGGTATCGGTTTGATTGTCTTCACCAATAAATTTTGGATTCAGAAAAAGCAATTTTTTTTCTGCTTCTTCCGGATCATTTGTTCTCGCTTTAAATTCAAAATTTAATATCGTCATGAATAAAATTATAATGAGGGTTCAATATAAAGTTTTATATTTTTTCAATTTCCATTCTTCAAACATCTCCTTTTCTTCATCTGGTGGCAAATATTGTACATCTATTTTTCTTTCAATTGCAAGTTTACGATATTCGATCATAACAAATTCTTGTAATTGTCAATCGGGTTTTCTGTTTTATCTTTAAAAACAAAAAATAATTTGCAAAAATATCTCCCTTTTTTAAATGGAAAATATTCGACTACGCCAGGATTAATTGCAATGTCAAAAACTGCGAATGTGAACAGTTTGGTTTTTCAGATAGATGAACACTATTCTGTTTATTCAAAAAATAAAGAAGAGTGCCGTAAAGAAAATATTCATAAATATCATTTGGAACATGAATTACCCGCTGAAACAATTGTTGCCATCAATCGTTATATGTTGTGGCAAATGTCTGTCGAGTACCCTGAAATTTTTAGTTACGATGAGCGAAACTGCTCGCTAAAAAATAAATTAGCAAAAAAAGAATTTATAATAAACGAGGATTTTATTTCTCTAAGCGGGAATAAATATCTTTCTGTTTTCGATATGCTTTGCTCTCAACTACAGGAAGATTTTGCGATATGTTGCTTGGATGAACAAAAAGATTGGCTTGCTGCAATTCATTTGTGTGCCCCCAATCATTGGGCTGCGGCCGACAAAATAGGAAAACCGTTTGATGCAGTCCATGCGCCGGTTCCTGATATGGAAAAAACAAAACACAATTATTTTAAAATGCTTTTGACGGTTATAGAGAAAGGACCTTTTACGAGATTTGCCTGGGGTATTGCAACCGATGATCGTTTAAATCATCATCCCGTCGCGCCAGATGGAATTAATGAGGATTACTGGCATGGAAGAAAAACAGACACGCAGGATCCGAAATTTTATTTGCGGGTAGAAAGGCAAAATTTAATTGGCTTTACTGATGTGAAGGCTTTTCTTTTTTCGATAAGAACTTATTTTTATGATATAGATAAATTGGAAAATGAAGAAAAGAAATCTTTGTTGATGGCATTGGAAAGCATGTCTGCGGCGACATTAACATACAAAGGACTTACTGATAAATTAGAATTATTGCGTTTGGTTCTTGGCTAAAATATACAAAGTGAAAGAAAATAAAATCGTATACAGATGCACGTTAGTATCTGCTGCTTTACTTATTGGCGCTGCCGTTGCACGCGGATTAAGCGTTAATAATATTTTCGTCGCGATAAATACCGGCGATGTAAATAAGCATTTTGCCAGTTCGGTTTTGATTGATTGGATATTAAGCGCCATGTTATTATTGCTGACTGGAATTTGGCTGTTATTTCTTTCTGGAGATTTAAAAAGATTAAAAAGAAAAGCGTGGACACAGGCGCTGTTGATCGGACTTGCATTAACAATTTTTGGTACTGCACTTTGGTTTAGATATCCTTCATCAATTCATTTGCCTGCTTTTTCATTGACGGGATTAATATTACTAATACCATTATTGATCTTTGCAAGAAGTTTCAAACAATAGATTTTCAGTAATAGTAAAATAAAAATCAGAGCATTTTCTTATTTTGACGATACAATGGTTTGTAGGTATTGTTAATGATCCGTCGCAACATTAAGAGCAGGTTCAGCCGGAGTTTTATTTTCTTCTATTTCTTCTTTATTTCATTCATTTAAAGCTAAAAATGTCATCGAGACAATTAATAATAATTCATATCTTTCGAAACATTTTTGCTTGATATGAAAAGAAAAAACTTTATAAGAACAACAATCGGTATCAGTGCCGCACTCTTGCCTGGCACTAAAATTTTAGCGAAAGGTTTTCACTGCACAAAAAAGTTTTTTATTACGAGTGGTCCCAAAAAACCAATTACCATTTATAATAACTGGTCTTCTTATGATGAACTGTCGGATAATATTTCGCTTACAGAAGATTTAGCGATGCGTGAACTGAATGAATTGATCCGTTTAAAAAATAATGGACTCCATGTTGATTATTATGTGATGGATGCTTTTTGGTTTGATAAAAGTGGAGGTTACAGAACATGGCATAAACAGCATTGGCCGAATGGGCCTGATAAATGGCTTGATGCGTGCAAAGCAAATAATATAAAACCGGGAATGTGGTTTTCAACAAATCTTGTTGGATTAAGCAACGGACCGATGCTTGAAATTATTCCCGAGTGGAAAGATTCTGTAACCAGTGATCCAAATCTTTTGTGTTTGTACAGCGGCGGATATTTGAAACATTTGTCTGGTTCTTTGCAGATGTGGTACGATAAAGGTGTGCGCGCTTTTAAATTTGATTTCGCTTATTTCAATGCGGGAGTAATGGGTGCAGAAAAAATTCATCTCGCTTCTGAAATTGAAGAAATGAATAAAGTTGCATTTATGGATATGCTGAAACAATTTCGTTATCAAAATGAAGATGTTTTAATTATTGGGTACAATGGATTTGGGGGAGATATGAATGACAGTGTTACTCCATTTCGCAAAACTGTTGATCCTCGCTGGCTGGAAGTATTTGACACTTTGTATTGCGGCGATCCGAGAATTTCTGACGTGCCTGCAATGAATATATGGAGGTCGGAAGATATTTTTTCCGATCACATGGTTCGTCAATTTGAATTTAATGGTTTGCCTTTGCATCGGATAGATAATTGCGGATTTATGATCGGTACAACAGGAACTTGTTACAGTCGTGCAAAAAATGCGTGGAAAGGAGAATTGATTTTATCACTCGCGCGCGGCGGTTGGGTAAATGTTTATCATGGTAATCTTGAATTATTAAATTATAATGATGCAAAATGGTTTGCAAAAACACAAAACATGTTTCGTGCATTGCAGGC
>DATHPY010000327.1:0-2327 GCA_035483315.1 Puia sp.
TATTTACATTCGCCCAATATAAATTTCCCCAAGATCATGTATAAATTTTTATTTCTTTTTTTATTCGCTATCAGCGCACAAAATATTTTTTCGCAGCCAAGCCGCTGGCAGCAGCGGGTTAAGTATGCGATGGATGTTGACATGAATGTTACCAACAACCGCTTTACCGGAAAGCAAAAATTAGAATACACTAATAATTCTCCCGATACTTTGTGGCAGGTATTTTATCATTTATACTGGAATGCATTTCAGCCAAACAGCATGATGGATAACCGCAGTCGCGAGCTCGGAAAAATTACTGTTGGTGGAAGACGCGGCGAAGGTCAGCCTGACTGGGATCCGAGAGTCAAGGATAGAATATTGAATTTAAAACCTGATGAGATCGGTTATCAAAAAGTGTTGTCGTTAAAAATGAATGGCATTCCTCAATCGTATAAAGAAGAAGAAACAATTTTGCAGGTTAAATTAAACAAACCAATTCTTCCCAAAACGACTGTTGTTTTTACAATGGATTTTGAAGCGCAGGTTCCTTTGCAGGTTCGTCGCAGCGGTAGAGATAACCCGCAAACTGGTGTGCGGTATTCAATGAGTCAATGGTATCCGAAAATGTGCGAGTACGATTATGAAGGCTGGCATCCTACACCTTATGTTGCGCGTGAGTTTTACGGAGTTTGGGGAGATTATGATGTAAATATTTCTATTGACAAAAATTATATTTTGGGTGGAACCGGATATCTGCAAAATGCAAATGAAATTGGTTATGGTTATGAAACTGCAGGAACAAAAGTTGTTCGCCCCGCAGGTGATAAATTGGCATGGCATTTTATTGCGCCAAACGTTCACGATTTTATGTGGGCAGCGGATCCGCAATACAAACATCTCGTAAGAAATCTTCCCGACGGAAGAGTGATCAATGTTTTATACAAGAATAAAAATAATGACCCGAAGCAAGACACTGCATGGAATACGCTTGCAGATGCTGCAGTTATCGTGATGCCATTTATGGAAAAAAATTTTGGAAAATATCCTTACAAACAATATTCATTTGTTCATGGCGGTGATGGCGGAATGGAATACCCGATGAGCACATTATTAAGCGGACCAAGTCTTGGCGCTGCGTTTCACGAGTGGATGCACAGTTGGTACCAGGGAATGCTCGGTACAAATGAATCGCTGTATGCCTGGATGGACGAGGGTTTTACGAGTTATGCCACAGGACTTGTAGAAAATTATTATTATAGTTATGAATTAAAAAAACATCCTGAAAATGCCGGGCTTGCAAAAATTGTTAACCGGGAAAAAGATGAATTGCCTTCGAATCATGCAGGCGCTTACAGCAGTTATTTTTATTTGGTGAAGAGTGGATTGGAAGAGCCGCTTTCAACACACGCCGATCATTTCAATACCAATTTTTCTTACGGCATCGAATCATATTCAAAAGGAGAAATGTTTTTGGAGCAATTGGGTTACATAGTCGGAGCGCAGGTTCGCGACAAAATTTTATTGGAGTATTATCGCTTGTGGCGTTTCAAACATCCAAATGCAAGTGATTTTATCCGCGTTGCAGAAAAAGTGAGCGGCATGCAATTGGATTGGTATAAAGAATACTGGATCTATTCTACCAAAACAATAGACTATGGAATTGATAGTTTGTGGGAAGATGATGGCAAAACGAAAATCAGGTTAAAGATGGTTGATAAAATGCCAATGCCGGTTGATGTGCTATTGCAGTTTAAAGATGGAAGTAAAATGCTTGCTTACATTCCACAGTATTTTATGTTTGGAAGTAAACCGGTTGAAGATAAATCAATTCCGCGTGTAGAATTTGAACCATGGAAATGGACGCATCCTACTTATACTTTTGAAATAGATCATAAGTTGACGGATGTAAAAGTTATTGAAATTGATCCCACACAACGAATGGCAGATGTAGAAAGAAAAAACAATAAATTAGAATTGAATTGGGATGCAGTCAAACCTTCAGGAAATTAATTTTGTAAAATTATAAAGTCACCCTTGTTCAGAATGACTTTATTATATTGCTGAAGATAAGGACTAAAAGCGATTGCTCTGCTTCTTTTTGCCGGTTGGTGCAGATTAATGTTGTTGATAATTTCAAATCAGTTGGAGTAAACAACATAGCGAAATTAGATGTACTGACAAGATCAAACAATACCACTTATGTGGTATTTTTCAATACTAGGGGTAAACATTTACATTATTATCTTCCAAAGAATTTATTGATGGCTTCAACCTTATTATCAACGTGTAATTTTTCATAGATGTGATACACGTGTTTTCTTATCGTTTCTGGCCCCACAAAAAGG
>DATHPY010000328.1:0-5974 GCA_035483315.1 Puia sp.
TAATAAAAAGTACGCTAATTAAACCGGATTTGATGCAGTCATTTATGTGATGACAAAGGATCTGATCTTACCGTTGCATACCTAACAAATTTTATCTCCACTCATTACTTCGTAAATATCTGCGTGTAGTAAACAACACCTTTACTATTCTTTGCAACTCCTATTCCGGTTAATGTAAAATCTGTTTCAATATTTCTTTTATGCCCGGGACTATGAAGCCAACCATCTACAACTTCTTTTGCGCTCATATCTCCACTGGCAACATTCTCAGCAACCATAGAAACTTTTCCGATCTCATGGGCAATTTTTTTAGCGCGGTCATTCAAACCATTATGACCAAACGGAGTTTTGTTTGATGCCATATTAATACTATGCTGCACGGCAAGCGAACATTCAACATCATTCAATCTTAAATTTTGCAAACCAATTGATCTTCTGTGAAGATTGATATAATACAAAATGTCTTTCGTCATTTCAATTACAGAAACTTTTGGTGAATCATTTGTTACTGACTCAACATTTCTAAATGAAAAAAAAGAAAAACAAACTAATGCAAGAATGACAAATTTTAATTGTTTCACAGAGTGAATTTTTAGTTTAACGGAATTACTAAAACCAATATTATACTGGTATTTGATAATGAAAACCTAAAATTGAAATTCCATTGGACTCCGTAAGTCCGTATTTATCCAACCATTCCAGATTCAGGTTTTTAAAATCTGCTGCATATTTTTCTTCAAATTCAATAATGTCGATTTTCATTGTTTCAGCGCAGGGGGTTTTCGCCTTTGTACTCTTTCAAATTAATGTGCGATTGAGCGAAACGCTAAGCTTGAAAAGCTTTCCCAAAGTGGAGTTTCACAGTTACAATATTATTAATGCAGGCTATGCTGTGAAAACTCCTGCGACAGAATCAAATCTGCTTACCTACAAAGGTAAAAATTATTCAGCCTTTTCTTTTTTAGACAGTATTGCCAATGCAACAAATTGCAGTGCTGCTAAAAAAAACGGTCCCGCCGTTTTTCCCATATCATGTTGATATATCCCGATAAACCCATCTAAAAATTGCATAGCACCGGCCAGTACACCTAAAATAAAAAGCTCCTGACGAGTGTGTTTAATGATAGCCCAAATAGAAAGTATCGCCAATGGAATTGTTCTTGCTGCAGCATACATTGCAAAAATTATGGTTGAATCTGCAATAGCAGCTGATGTGGGCACCAGAGAAGATGGAGCAACTACACCTGCAACAGAAAAACCTGTTGCTACCAATACATTGATGGCAGTTATCACACTTACGAAAGTTAAATTTGTTTTCTTTTCAGTCATATAAATATTAATTTATAAATTTACTTGCAATATGCAAGTTCAAATGTATAAATCAACTTGCAATTTACAAGTGATTATTTGAAATAATTTTTATGGCTGTTATTAAAAAAAGATCTGACTGCCCTATTAGTTGCTCTCTTGATGTTTGGGGAGACAAGTGGTCGTTATTGATTATAAGGGATTTGATGCTTAGAAAGAAATGTACTTATGGTGATTTTTTAAAATCGGAAGAAAAGATTGCTACCAATATTTTGGCTTCCAGATTACAAACTTTGGAGGAGAATAAACTAATTGAGAAATTAGACCATCCTGATAGCAAAGCAAAAGTACTTTACAAATTAACAGAAAAGGGAATCGATTTGCTTCCCATTATGATTGAAATAAATATATGGGCTAACAAATATTTTTCTTTGCCTGAAAATAAAAAGACAATACTGAAGGAAGTTAAAAAGGGCAAGGAAAAATTCATAAAGGCTTGGATAAAAGAATTAAAAAGTAGTATAACACAGAAAAAGCAGTAGCTAACAAATATCTGTAATTGGCTCAGGCTTGAAAAGCCTTGGTTAATCGGGCTTTCCATTAAGGGTTAGAGATCAAACACCCTTCTAATTCTTCCATCATATTTTTACTTCCTATAAAAAATGGTGAACGCTGATGAAGTTCTGTTGGTTTAATATCTAAAATTCTTTGTTTCCCGTCCGTTGCTTTTCCACCGGCAACTTCAACAATAAAAGCGAACGGATTACATTCATACAATAACCTCAATTTGCCATTTGGTTTATCTGTTGTTGCAGGATACATAAAAATTCCACCTTTAATCAAATTCCTGTGTACATCGGCAACCATGCTTCCAATATATCTTTGCGTATATGGACCACCGTTAGTTTTATTTTTTTTCTGACACACGTCAATATATTTTTTTACATTCTCTTCGTACTGGAAAAAGTTGCCATGATTCACAGAATATATTCTGCCATTTTCCGGACACTTAATATTTGTATTGCTCAAAGTAAACTCTCCTATTGACGCGTCGAGTGTAAATCCATTCACACCTCTTCGTGTTGCATAAACCATCATTGTGGATGAACCATAAATAATATATCCCGCCGCGACCTGGTTGATTCCTGCCTGTAAAAAATCTTCTTTTGTACACGGTTCTCCTTTTTTACTAACTCTGCGGTACACACCAAAAATTGTTCCGATGGAAACATTCACATCAATATTTCCACTCCCATCCAACGGATCAAAAAGACAAACATATTTTGAGTTGTTACTCACTTCATCATCAAATACCACAACATCTTTTAATTCTTCACTTCCTATTCCCGCGCAACTAATTCCATGCCGCAGCACTCCCATAAATTGATTGTTCGCAAACACATCTAATTTTTTCACGTCTTCTCCCTGCACATTAATTGTTCCGGCATCACCTAAAATATCAACCAACCCCGCTTTGTTCACTTCTACGTTAACACGTTTTGCAGCAAGACCAATATCGCGCAATAAATTGCTTAATTCACCTGTTGCATTCGGAAAATTGCGAAGCTGTTGAATAGTGAATTCATCTAAGGTTAATACTTTTCTGTTGACGTTCATCATCCAAAAGTAAAAAGTAAAAAGTAAAAAGTAAAAAAACAAGTCTTTTCATTATTCATTTTTCATTGTTCACCGCATCCTATCTTTGCGCATTAATAAATTTTTGATGAAAATTTTTAAGTTTGGCGGCGCCAGCGCTAATAGTATAGAAAGAATTAAAAGTCTTACTGAGATCGTCCGTTTTTATGACAATGAAAAAATTTTGATCGTAATTTCTGCAATGGGTAAAACAACAAACGCATTGGAAAAAGTTGTTGACGCATTTTATGCTGGTCAGAAAGAAGAAGCGCTGAGTCTGTTTAATATTGTTAAGGAAAATCATCTCACCACAGCAAAATATCTTCTTGTAAAAAATTATCTCGCTGCTGAAAATCAACTGCGCGATTTTTTTACTGAAGCAGAATGGCTTTTGCAGGATAAGCCGGTTCGTGAATATGATTATTATTATGACCAGGTTGTTTGTATTGGGGAATTATTATCAACCGCAATAATCAGTTCCTATTTAAATGAAATGAAAATTATTAATAAATGGATTGATGTACGGGATATTTTCAGAACTGATAATAATTTTCGCGATGCTACGATTGACTGGGAATTCACACAAAAAAAAGTTGATGAAGATGTGTTGCCATTATTCGATTCGGGTGATAAAATAATTACACAAGGATTTATCGGTTCAACTGATGAAAACGAAAGTACCACGCTCGGTCGTGAAGGAAGTGATTACACAGCAGCTGTTTTTGCCAATATGCTTAATGCCGAAAGTTTGACAATTTGGAAAGATGTGGAAGGTGTGATGAATGCCGACCCGAAACAATTTCCCGATGCGGAATTTATCAGCGAGCTTGACTATGACGAAGTAATTGAAATGGCATATTACGGCGCGCAGGTAATACATCCGAAAACAATAAAACCGCTTCAAAACAAAAACATTCCGCTTTATGTAAAATGTTTTTTGGATAGTCGGTTACCCGGCACCGTTATACAAAAAAAAAGTACGAAAAAACTACCGCCAATTATTGTTTTAAAAGATAGGCAGGTGTTGATGCATTTGCATTCCAAAGATTTTTCGTTTGTGGGTGAAAGCCTAACTGCCAGTCTTTATAACCTGTTTGCTGAAATAAAAATTAAACCAAACTTAATTCAGATCGGAGCTGTCAGTTTACAAATTTGTCTTGATGACAGAGCAGATAAAATTGAAAAGCTGGCTTTAGCTTCTTCTGAATTTTTTGAGGTGAGTATTGAGAAAGAATTGACCTTACTAACAATAAGACATTACAAACCTGAAACATTAAAAGATCTGACAGAAGGAAAAGAAATTGTTTTGAAACAACAATCTCCGCAAATTGTACAGGTGCTGATGAAATAAATTTGAAATTTTTCTCTCACAGATATCACGGATTGCACAGATTTTTTTCTTGTTCTTTTAAATATTATCTATGAAATCTGAGTAATCTGTGAGCAATTATTATTTTATCAACAGGATAGAACGCTGATCTTTTATGATGATTGGTTATGATTATTTATCAGACTTAATCATAACTGATCTTATTAAACCTGCATTCCATCTTTTATCTGAGAAATCTGAGTAATCTGTGAGAGAATCATTTATTACTGATCAACCCCAACCATAATGGTTTGCTTCAATTTGATCGGTACTTTTTTCCCGGAAACGCTGGCAGGCGTCCATTGCGGCATTTTCATAAAAGCGGCTTCAAGTTTTTCGTTCATCTCATCATTGCCACCGCGGATGACTCTCGAATAAACAGGAGTTCCATCTTTATCAATAATGTATTCGATCAAAACAAAAGTTTTACTCTGCCCTGTTTCTAAATCTTTTATTTCATCTTTACCAAGTTTGGTAATAAAATCCTGGAAGGCATCGTTACCACCCGGAAACAACGGTAACTTTTCAACAACTTTTGGCAGGTCATCATCTTTTATCGGTTGCGGCGCGTGAACTATTTTCTTTTTTGGTTTTACTTCTGCAACCGGTTCTGATAAACTCACTTCTTCCGTTACATAATCCCCTTTGTTATTTACAAGAACAAGCGGTAACTGGCGGTATTTTTCAAAATAGAAAAATGCATTCTTCATATTTTTTTCAAAAGATGTATTCTCTGAAAAATTCTGAAGATACCTGTTCAAATAGATCACACTTCTTTGATTTTTAAAATTGACAGGAAAAATATGAACGGGAATAAAATCTTGTCCAAGATCTTTTGCGTGTGCAGCGATGATATACAATTCTTCGATCTGTTCATCAGTAATAGGAATGCAACCCGTGGTTACACAACTCCCATGAATATAAATATCACCACCGGGCTGACTGAGATCACTCAATAATTTATCCGAAGCGTTTGGATAATTTAACTCCAGCGATAAATGATAAAGACTTTTTGGGTTAAATTCCGTGATGTAATAAAAACCTTCGGGAACCTGGTAATCGCCTGCCATGCGCTTTGGTCCTAATGTTCCGGCGAGTGCGCATATTTTGTAAGTCTTAAAAAGTTTATACTTTTCTTCTTTTTTACTCTTCACCCACAATTCAATTTCGCTGTCGTATTTAAATGAACGCAGGTAAACATATTTTGCCGGCCATGCTAAACCTTTTTGCGAAAATTGTTTCATCAGCGTGTCTTCTTTTCTTTTCATTATTTCATTAATTCTCGGAAAAGAACGCTGATAATTTAAAAAATTAACTGCCGTAGTGGATGTTTGCGCATTTGAATAATACGCAGAAGAAAACAATAAAATAATAAGAAGATAAGAAGCTGAAATTAATTTGCTTTTACACACACAACTTTGGAACATACAATACGGGATTTGACTATGATTTTCAAAAGGCTTAAAGATAGTACGAAAAGGCAAAAAGCCTGCCATTCAATATATAAACAGACTGTTAATAAATGAAAATATACGAAAGATGCGATGTTTTTTTACTTACAAATTTCCGCGCGCCTCTTGTTCGCGTTCGATCGCTTCGAATAATGCTTTAAAATTTCCTTTACCAAAACTTTTTGCACCCTTGCGTTGAATGATCTCAAAA
>DATHPY010000329.1:0-3178 GCA_035483315.1 Puia sp.
AGAAAAAAAGTGGAAATAAGAGTAGAAGATATTGAAATTGGCGTTCCAAAATATACACCACCGACTGCAGAAGAACTGATGCGCAACGGCAAAATCACTTTCTTCAATCATGATAAAGGTTTCGGTTTTATTAAAGATCAACTTTCGCAGGAAAGTGTTTTTGTTCATGTGAACAATCTTTCCGGCGGCGCTGTAAAAGAAAACGATAAAGTAAGTTTTGAAATTGAAATGGGGCCACGCGGCGCAAGCGCTGTTAACGTAAAAGTTTTAAGTTGATTTTTTAAACGCTAAGATTTTTACAGCTATAATCTCCTTTTTTTATTCTGCATCTTTCGCCTCAACTACTTCTGTTGATTCGTTTGCATCTTCCATCACAGCAGGAGGCGTATTATTCTTTATTATTAGTTGAAAATTACTCTTCAATGTAAATTCAAGATATTGATTACTGATGATCTTTTTCGATTGATCATTTTCCTGGAGCAGTAAAAATAAATCCATCGCAAGCGGCGGAGTATTCATTAATGAATTTATCCGACCGTTGTTTAAATGTATGTTAGAGAAAGCAAGCCGCGCTTTTTTTCCACCGGCGGCTCTGTTAAAATCGCTGCTATTCATATTCAGCACTTGTTCTTCTTTGCCGGATCTTTTCATCAATATAATAATAACAGGCAAATACTTCTTCCACGTTTGGCTAAACATAAATTAAATGATTTTTATTATTTGGGTATAGCATTAATTTTTTCATCCGACAGGCTTGTGAATGAAACACCATTAAAAATTCTTGTAAGGTTTATGTCTTCCTGTTCTTTCCATTTTTCTGCGTTCGTTTTGCTTACTATCCGCCAAAGATTTTTTGATCTTAATTCATCGTAATCTTTGCCATGAATAAACATACCGTTTACAGTGGAACGCTCTTTAAAATTTATATTAACAGAAATCCCTTTCCTGTTCTGATTCTTGATAAATTTTTCAATCACTTCGCTTTTCATTTCTATAATAATTTATGTGTGAAAAAGAAACATAAAAGAGCTTATAACAACTCTTCTATTATATTAATAACGACCGCCGCCGCCACCTGAATAGCCATCATTCCTTTTTGCCCTGGCTTCGCTTACTTTTATGGCCCGTTCGTCAAACATTTTTCCGTCCAATTCTTTCATAGCTTTTTGTGCTGCGGCATTATCAGGTATTTCCACAAAACCAAAACCACGACTACGACCTGTTTCTCTGTCCATTATTACTTTGGCGGAAGAAACCTGTCCATATTCTGCGAATAAATTTTTAAGGTCAGCATCGGAAATGTTGAATCCTAAATTGGATACATAAATGTTCATTGTAAAAAATTAATATTAAAAATGCACTTGAGCAGAAAGCAAGTGTAAAAGAAGAATGCAGAAACGGAAGATGATTGTTCGCTTACAGGAGCTGTTAGACTCAAATTATCCCGATAAAGGTAGTCTTTAATTTTCATCGAATAGCATTTAATCTTTTGATAAAGAATCCGTCGTTTTGCTTTAATCGGTAAAACATGTGTGGCTTCACATAATAATTTATAATTTCAAATGTTCTTTACTCTCGTTTTAAATATGTATCTTCGCAACGACCTGAAAAAAGGCAACCCGAATTAAGCGTTTATTCTTTGTACATTCTTCTTGTATTTGTCTATTCACTTCTTACTTATTGCTTACAATCAAGGTTTATTATTCAATTTTAATTTAACAAGTATGAACATGTTCGTTTCGAACTTAAGTTTTCACACAACTGATGATGACTTAAGAAATTTATTTAAGGAATTTGGTGAAGTATCTTCAGCAAAAGTAATTACCGACAGAGAAACCGGCCGCTCACGTGGTTTTGGTTTTGTGGAAATGCCCGACGAAGCTGCAGCAAAACAAGCAATGCAGGGAATGGAAGGAAAAGAGATCGAAGGCAGATCACTTAGCGTTTCTGTAGCTAAGGAAAAAGAAGATCGAGGTAGCAGGAATTCTTCCGGCGGCGGCGGTAATCGCAATTTTAAAAAGTGGTAATCCTTTTTTAGAATATTTTAAAAGCATCTTGTCAAAACAAGATGCTTTTTTGTTTTACAACACTAATTTATTTGCAATTTTTTTTCGAAAATTATTGTTTAGAAAACTACACAAGAAGTTAAGAGGAGTTCTTAATATATTTTTTTCAAATAAAAAATAAGGGAAGAAACGTTACAGTTTGATTTTATCTACCTAATTTTTTCAGGTAGAATATATGCGATCTTACTGCTGAATGAATTTTATTATGTTCGATATATGGTATTTTAGATTCGGCGCAGGTTTGCCTCACTATTTTACAAATTGCGGGGTAATGAATGTGAGATATTTTTGGAAACAAGTGATGTTCTATTTGGAAATTTAATCCGCCGAGCCACCAGGTAATAAATTTATTTTTAGTAGCGAAGTTAGCCGTAGATTTTAATTGATGAAGCGCCCATTCATCTTCCACTTTATCTGATTCATTTAAAACAGGAAAAGAAGTTTCTTCTACTGTGTGCGCTAACTGAAACACGATACTCAATAAAAAACCTGCCACCATGGTACAAATTAAAAAGCCAAATAACCACGGAAGCACTCCGTATAAATAAATGGGTAAGGCTACAAATAAAAGAACATGCAGCATTTTAAAACTCCAGAAAGTAATGTGATTTTTGAAAGTGAATTTTGGCAAAGAAACGCTGCCTATTTTATGCGTAAAATATTTTTTATAGTCTGTAAAGAAAACCCAAAACAAATAAAGCAATGAATAAAGGAACCAAAAATAAATATACTGATAACGGTAAATTTTATAGCGCTTTTGCGTGGCGCAC
Organism: Puia sp.; assembly: GCA_035483315.1. GTDB lineage: Bacteria > Bacteroidota > Bacteroidia > Chitinophagales > Chitinophagaceae > Puia. The sequence goes on from DATHPY010000329.1 coordinate 2,837, forward strand.
AAACGTAAAAAAGGTTGCGCATTAATATCATCATCCACACCATCAATGTTTGTATAAGCGTGGTGAATAACATTATGTTTCACTTTCCACATAAAACTGCTTGCGCCGAGAAAATCAAAACTTGTAGCGGCAATTTTATTTAACCATTTGTATTTGCTGAAACTTCCGTGAGCGCCATCGTGCATAACATTAAAGCCGATTGAAGCTGTTAATATCCCTAACACAACGCACTCAATGCTTACGAGCCAATATGGGCTTGAAAAAATGAGGAGGGAAGAATAAATCAAAATAAAAACTAAAGATAAAATACCAGCCTTTATGAACAATTTATAATTACCGGTG
>DATHPY010000330.1:0-2445 GCA_035483315.1 Puia sp.
CAATGTCCGCTTCTAATGCATTTTTTACAGTATCATTATCAGCATTCAATTGTTCAAGTGTAGTAGATCTTATCCGCCACAATTTATCATGCAAACATTCTTTTAAAAAATTTAATGCTTTTGTTTCTGTCTGATGCTGCAATGCGAATATCAATGCTTCCCGTCTGTCAACAAATAAACCTGCATGATGATACTGGTAAATAAATTCGTCCAACATTTTGTGATCATTTTTTTCGCAGAGCAATATTTTGTCGCCATCAACATTAATAAGATCGGGTTTTGAATTTACAGCGAATGAAAATGTATCGGATTCATTCATCATCCAAACAGGATAACGTTTTTTATTTCCGCTTTCATAAACATCAATTGCAAACGGAAGTTTAAATGTTTTTGCTGCCTGTGTTTGATGAATAAAAACTTTTGCGGTTTTATTTGCAGCATCGTAATTATAACTGATATCCAATTTCGGGTGACCAACTCCGTAATACCATTCATTCCAAAACCAATTCAGATCCTGTCCGGTTATTTCTTCAAAAGCTAATCGCAAATCCTGCGCTTCTCCATTGCTGAATTTGTGAGTAGTTAAATATAATTTTAATGATTTAGTGAAAGCGCTGTCACCAACATAATTGCGCAGCATGTGTAAAATGCGACCGCCTTTTGCATAACTCACTGCATCAAAAACATCATCTTTATCATAATAATGAAAACGAACTAAAGATTTTAAACTGTCATCCGGGTTGCTCAAATAATTTCTCAAATCGCGGTTATTATATCCATCAGCATCATCTTTTCCATATTTATATTCATGCCAGAGCGTTTCACTGTAATCTGCGAAAGATTCATTCAACGTAATGTTCGGCCAACTTTCGCAGGTAACATAATCACCAAACCATTGATGAAATAATTCATGCGCGATCACATCTTCTGAATTATTTCCATCAGCGAGCTCTCTTGCATCCTGCTCAACAAAATCGCCATGCAAAGTTGTACTGGTGTTTTCCATGGAAAAACTTTCATTGTCTACGCCGACTATCTGCGTGTATTTTGGCCACTGATAATCAACGCCAGTAACTTTTGAAAAAAATGTGATCATTTCCGGAGTTAATCCAAATATTCTTCTTGCAACATCAGCATATTTTTTTTCCAGATAATAACTCACTTCCTTGTCTTTATACTTATCTTTTATTACTGCAAAATCTCCTACGCCCATAAAAAATAAATAAGGCTTGTTGGGTAGATCCATTTTCCAGGAATCGGTGCGTGTGCCGTCCGTATTTATTTTTTGATTCACCAATAAACCATTGCTCATGGTTTTATATTTTGCAGGCACCGTCATATTTATTTCTTGCGTTGTTCTTTGATTTGGCTTATCAATTGTAGGTAACCACGCAGAATTAAATTCAGATTCTCCCTGTGTCCATATTTCCGTAAGTTTATCTTTTTCAGAATCTGTTGGATTTATAAAATACAAACCCTTCGCGCCAACTATTGAATTGGCTTCCAGTTTGCGTTCATTTGGTTTTGAAATGTAATCAATGAAGATGATGTAATTCTCATTTGCCTTATAGGTTTTGTCGAGAGAGATACGAACGTTTGCAGAATCGTACAAATATTTCAGTGGAGTTTTTTTTCCGTCTTTTACAATTGATATTTCATTAAAAGTTATTCCTTTTGCATCGAGGTTTAAAGAATCTGTTGGATAAAAATGCGGATGAATCGTTATCCATTCCTTTCCGTACATCCACGCTTTATTAAAATCAAACCGCACATCTAATTTTGTATGAACAAGATCATTAATCTTTGTTGCTGACGGACGATAGATCTTTTTCCAGGGTTCATCTTTTTTAGTTGTATCTGCCATTTGGGAAAATGCGCAAACGGAGCTTAATAAGAATGCGCATGCAATTAACCTTCTCATGTTGGTATTTTTATTCAGTTAGGAAATAGAAAATGGGCCGGGCAGCAAATGTATCAGAAATATTGATAAGTATATTTTAATACTTAAAAACTTTTCCGTTCACCATAACTTCCTGCGTGGCTTCATCAAAAGTTGCTTTATAACCTGTGCGAACGGAAGCATTGGTCATGATATTCGCAATAGAATGTGAATAGCCCGCTTCAACCGGAGCGTTAGGCTGCTTGCGGCTTCGAACGCATTCCATCCAATTACGTACATGGTTTGACGTTAGCACATCGCCGCCGGTGTTTGCAGACGCAACAACTTTTTCTTCGATGTCTGATAAACTTATTTCCGGAAGTAAATTTGGTTTCATTCCCATCGCCGCTGCTTCTTTTTCGTGCAATCCACCTCTTGGAGAAATTTTATTGGTCATCAGGTTTAATTCTCCGCCATTCGAATAATAAATTTCAGCTGGATTCTCATCACCATTATGCATACGCGAACAAAAAATTACCTGGAAATTTTTTTCATTGCTGTCATCG
>DATHPY010000331.1:0-2316 GCA_035483315.1 Puia sp.
AAAATCGGCGCGGAATTTTCCATGTATATTAATGCCGGGTAATCAAGTAGGTTGGATTTGTTTAATAATAAAAGTTGTAAGCGAAGTTGAATGCTGGTCTCACGCGCATACCAGTTGACATGATTATAAACACCTTCATTCTCATCATTAACAATATCAAAAATGTAAGAGAATGTTTTATCAATCTTATATATTTCAATTGTATTTTTTAACCAGAATATTGCGTGGTCGAGTTGTTGTGTTTTGATTTCCATAAATTTTATTTATAATCCCATATAACAGGATAATTATAATCAGTCATAGCCAATCCGGAACTATCACATTTAACTAAATAATCAGCTAAATCCCATCCATTTTGTCTTTGTTCATCACTTGCTGATTTTTCTAAAAAATCAGAAATTTCAAAACCGAATTGGTATGCTTTTTCTTTCCATAAGTTGTAAGCATTTACATCCGGCCATAAAACGACTTGCCGATTTTTTAATACTGCGCATTTGGTTTCATTATTTAATCCGTCCTTACTTCCTGCAGCAAGCCAAATGAATTGTGGTAAATAAACATTTGTGATGATTGCGGTTTTTTCGGATTCAACAATTGCGACAGGTTTAGATAAATCTTCAGTTAGTAAGTGTTCACCGAAAAAACATTGTTGCAATAAAAACCCTTCGATTTTTAGCGCTCTATGTACCCATGATATATGATTAAAAGGATTTTTAATTCTTTTGCCTGTCTGCTCATTGTAGAGCATTATTTTTCCCGACCTAATTTTTTCATCTGCATCAATTTGCCAAAATACTGTTGAACCTGTCCAATATTTCGAAGTACCTATTTTATATTTTTTCAAAAGGTCGTAAGCAATAGTGCTTCCAAATATTTTGATTAGATATTTTACAAAATGGTTCCCTTCATAAAAATTCAGGCTGTGTTCAAACGTCTTTTTTGGTATTTGGCTAAGGAATGTAGGTAATGTAGATAATGTAGCAGTTTTAAAAACTGCTGGTAAATTTTTTTTGGTATAAGTTTTAGCAACACCTACAATATGTACACTCTCTACATTTTTGTTTATTACTGGTATGTATTTTTCGGTGTAAGGGTTCAAATGATAACCGCATTTTTCTTCTCTATCGCAGCGTCCAAATTCGTCTGGCAATCTTTCGCCCGTCCATGCATCAATATAATGTGTAAATACTTTTTTGTATCTGCATGCCGGACATGTATCGCGGCTTGCCGGACTTGTATATTGTTCTAAAATAAATCTGTAATCAGCCATTTGATATTTCATTTTCTATTTGTTGTATGTACACGTCCATTCCGAATGATGCGCGCTCTATTTTGAAATCGGCAGCTTTTAATCTTTTCGAAAAAGTTCTATCCTTGCAATATGGCATCCCAGATGCGGAACAAAACATCAAGTATTCGCTAAATAAAGTTTTTAAGGATTTTGTCTTACTAATTGATTTTTTGTACCTATAATCGGCTAAAAAAGCAAGCACACTATCAGCGTCGCGTCTGTATTCTTCAAGTTGTTCTTTTACAACATTCGATTCTGTAAACCCTTTCTGGTCTAATAATCTTTTCAGTCCACTCAACACCCAATTTAATATCCCTGGCAATTCGTCTTTAATTATTTTTTGTGTCAAATTCTTGTCCTGCTTTTCTGGCGCTATTGTAATATCAAATGGCACGATTAAAAAACGTCTAAAAAAAGCATTAGTCTGTTGAACGTTGTGTGGTAATTCATTCACATTAAACGCAAGTCGCGCATAATTATAAATCGTTGTTGGGTCTTTATAAATTTTTCGTACCGATAGTGGTTCGCCAGATGTCAGTGTTTTAAATATTCCAGCAGATTCAATTTTGCCTGATATTTCCGGTGAGTAGTTTATTAATTTGTTTTCAAGTTCAGCAACAAAATATCCGTTAGGTGTAGTCAGTTGCTCAAGTGTATTTTCCGACACATTTTCTCTCCCGAATAATTCACAACTAATTTCTTTAAACACGCTTTTACCGTTTGCGCCTCCTCCGTAAAGCATTAACACCTTCTCCAGTTTCAAAATATTATTAGGTATAAAAGCATAACCCAAAAATTCGGCAAGAATATTTTGGAGATTTTTGTCTGGCAATACTTCATTTAAAAACTTGTCAAATTTTGCGCATGTGCTTTTGATGTTATAACCAAATTTTAGTTTATACGTCAACAAATCATCAGGGTTATGCGGCATGAGTTGGACACCAGATTCAGATACATGAAGTGTACCATTGGATAAATTAAGTTTAATTGCTGTCGAAGTTTTTTCTTCTTTCGTTTTATGAAGT
>DATHPY010000332.1:0-8607 GCA_035483315.1 Puia sp.
AGGTCTAAACAAATAATGCTTGGAGAAATACAAAGCAAGCTTGATGAATTAGTAACATTTAATGATACAACGCAGGCATATAATTATGGTAAAAAAGAAAACTTAACAAAGCTGATTGACAATGTCTCTTCTATTCACAGCATTGATGTAAACCTTTATGACGTTGACGGAAACCTGATCGTTTCATCCAACCCCTTCGTTTATAATAAAGCTATATTAAATGAAAAGATGAACCCGACTGCTTATTATAATATCCATAATTTAAGTTCGATTGAGTTTTTTAATAATGAAGAAATTGGGAAAATTTCCTACCTGAGTATTTATGGCCCTTTGCGGGATGAGAATGGTGACGCGTATGCGTATCTGAATATTCCTTCCTACCGTACAGAAGACGAATTGAAAGATGAAATATCAAAATTCCTGGTAACGATCATTGATCTGAATGCATTTATTTTTTTAATAGCCGGAACGATAGCTTTATTTCTTACCAACAAAATCACTTCTTCGTTTACATTGATATCTGAAAAAATGCGTGATGTAAATCTTGGAAAAACAAATGAAGAAATTGAATGGAAAAGAAAAGACGAAATTGGCGAGCTGGTAAAAGAATATAATAAAATGGTTCGAAAGCTTGAAGAAAGCGCAGCCGTGTTTGCAAAAAGTGAACGTGAAGGCGCATGGCGCGAAATGGCGAGACAGGTTGCACATGAAATTAAAAATCCATTAACACCAATGAAACTGAGCATTCAATATTTGCAAAAAGCAATTGACAATAATTCAGATAATATTAAAGAATTGACCACCGGTGTTGCGAATACTTTGGTTGAACAAATTGATCATCTTTCAAAAATTGCTGCGGATTTTTCTCAATTTGCAAATATTGGTAATCCAAGAAATGAAATATTCGATTTGCATGAAATGCTTCATCCACTAACAGCTTTATATGAAACAACAGAAAACATTATGTTCAAATGGGTTCCTGTTCATGAAAAAGTTATGGTGAACGCAGATAAAACACAATTAAATCGTTTGTTCACTAATCTTCTGCAGAACGCGCTGGAAGCTTGTCACAAGGAAAAAAGAATAATAAGTGTAAGTGAAGAATTGAATGGTAATTCGGTTATTGTTAAAGTCACTGATAACGGCGAAGGAATTCCCGCAAGCACTCAATCAAAAATTTTTATTCCAAACTTTACTACAAAATCTTCGGGAACAGGATTGGGATTGGCGATGAGTAAAACAATTGTTGAACAGGCAAAAGGAAAAATATGGTTTACCACCGAAGTTGGTGAAGGAACTACTTTTTTTGTTGAATTGCCTGTTGTAGTTGAAGCGTGACGATCACGTCTGACGGTCTCCGTCTGACGTAAACAAATATACTAACGGCGTTGTGTAAACGAAGATCGTGTCAGACGGAGACCGTCAGACGCGCAATTTTTTAGAAAGAAAATTTTCAAATTCTTTTAAATTAAAACTGCTCAGGTTTTTTTCTTTTGTCAAACCAGCTTTTTGCGCAGCGAGCACTCCATATTTTACATCTTCATAACCATGCAAAGAGTGAGCGTCAGGATCAATTGATATCAAAACATTTTTTTCAAGTAAATGCTCGATCCATCGCCAGTCAACATCCAATCTGCGCGGATGCGCGTTCAATTCAATAACTACATTATTTGCAGCGCACGCTTCAATTATTTTTTTATGATCAACCGGATATCCCGGGCGGCTTAATAACAAACGCCCAGTCATGTGCCCAAGAATTGTTGTGTAGGGGTTTTCAATGGCGCGCAATAATCTCATCATTGCCTTTTCTTCTGTCATTTTTAAATTGGAGTGAACCGAAGCAATTACCAAATCGAAAGTGGAAAGAATATTATCCGCGTAATCAAGAGCGCCATCATTCAGAATATCACACTCGACGCTTTTAAAAATTTTGAAAGGAGATAATTTTTTATTTAATTCATCAACATATTTGTGCTGCTCTTTAATTCTTTCTTCAGTTAATCCATTTGCGTAGAAAGCGCTTTTGCTATGATCGCTGATAACAAAATACTCGTATCCTTTTTCAATGCAACGGTTCGCCATTTCTTCAACAGTGTTCGATCCATCACTCCAATTACTGTGGCTATGAATGATTGATTTAATATCGGTGTCTTTAATAACGTCCGGCAATTCATTCTGTTTTGCTTTCGCAATTATTCCGGCATTTTCTCTTTGATAAGGAGGAATAAAATTTATTTTTACTGAAGAAAAAATATCTTCTTCTGAATTAAAACTTCCGGTTTCATTCCAATTGGTTATCCCATTCCATGATTGCAGAAATTCGTTGCTGCTGCTGAGTTTGAACAGATCGCTATAAAAAGATCCTTTCGCGCTATAATGAAATTCCAATATTATTCCATCGGGATGTTTTACCGTAAGATCTTTTTCAGAATGATTTTCAATGGTAAAATCATTCGCATTAAAAAAATTCTTCAGTATAATTAGTCCGGTAGTAGTTAGCCATTCGAGTTTAGTTACTATTTCTAATTGTCTTTTAAACTCTCCGGTCAATTCAAATTTCTCATTGGGAAATTGTTTTTTGAGTTTGTCATCAATATCCAAAGCATAGGGTTCTGCTTCCGAATACAAATAACTTCCCTGGTTTTTAAAAAAGAACTCTATTGATTCCTGGATATTTTTCTGCGTCTTTTCTCCAAACCCTTTGTACAACATCAAGCGGTTCTCATTGCACGCATATAATAATTCGCCGACAGATTCTATCTGCATTTCTTTCCAGATCGTTGATATTTTTTTTGGCCCGATATTTTTTATGCCAAGCATTTCGATCAATCCCGGTGGAGTTTTTTCAATATATTCTTTTAACAAAGGCAGCTCTCCTGTTTCAATAATCTGGATTATTTTCTTACCAATAGCGTCGCCGATTCCCTTAATAGCAAAAATTTTATCCTGTGAAATATCTGCTAATTGCTCAGGAAGCTTTTCAATATTGAAAGCGGCAATGGAATAAGATTTTGTTTTGAAAGAATTTTCTCCGTGAATATCCATGAGTTTGGAAAGAAGAGAAAACTGGTCGGCGATAAAATAATTATCAATAGTCATAAGAGGCAAAAATAAAATTATCTGCAAGATATAAAAACGAAAAGTCCCGAAGTGATTCGGGACTTTGTTATTTTCTGCCTTTAAGAAAAAAGAACTATTTCTTTTTCTTAGCTGCTTTCTTTTTAGGAGCAGCTTTCTTTTTAGGAGCTGCTTTTTTCTTAGCGGCTTTTTTTGCTGTTGCCATTTTTTTAGAATTTAATTGGTTAGTAAACTAATTTACGGTAGTAAAAATAGAAACTTCTTTTGAACAATCAAAAAATATTTTTTTATTTGTTAAAAATATTTTTTATGCGTCCGCTTTTACTTCGTTAATGTTTACAAACGTTTTGTCGCCTTTCTTCTTTTTAAATTCTACTATTCCATCAACAAGTGCGAACAATGTAAAATCTCTTCCAACGCCAACATTTTTTCCGGGATGAAAAGTTGTGCCGCGCTGACGAATAATAATGTTACCGGAAATAGCAGGTTGTCCGCCAAATATTTTTACACCGAGACGTTTGCTTTGCGAATCACGTCCGTTCTTTACACTGCCTTCCCCTTTTTTATGTGCCATGATTATTTTTTTTTAAATAGAAATTGAAATTGTTTTTTATGCAATCGCAGTTACTTTAATTTTTGTGTAGTGAGAACGATGTCCGTGTTTTTTACGATATCCTTTTCTTCTTTTCATTTTAAAGGCAATTACTTTGTCGCCTTTAACATGACTTACAATTTCTGCCGTAACTTTTGTTTTTATTTTTTCGCCGATTGATAATTTATCATCGTTGCTAAACAAAAGCACTTCTGCAAACTCAACTTTATCGCCGGCATTGCCGCCAATGTGCGGAACAAACAATGTCTGGTCCTTCTGAACTCTGAATTGCTGACCGGCTATTTTTACAACTGCAAACATATAATTCAATATTAGGGGTGCAAAGGTAAGGGGATTACATGAAAAATCGAAGTTTAGAATGAAGTATTTTAGCAGCAAGTATGAACTATGAAGTCAGAAGTTGGAAGTCTAAATTCCGACTCGGGACTTCGGACCTCTTACTTCTGGCATTCCCCCATTTATCAAATTGGCAACATTCGGTCAACTTTTTTTCCCGTAGGTTTGCCGGGATTATTGCGGTCATTCTATATGAAAATCAAATCTTTCTTAGCAAAACCTTTTGCTTCATATATATATAAGAACGTTGTAAAAGATATTTCCACAGCCGTTAACGACCAGGAAAATATTTTAAAAAGCTTATTAAAGGTTGGAGCCAAAACTGTTTTCGGACAAGAACACAAACTGCAGGAAGTAAAAACTTACGAAGAATATAAATCGGCGGTTCCGTTGAGAGATTACGAACAATTTAAAATTTACATTGACCATGTTAAAGAAGGAAAGCATAATATTTTGTGGAAAGGTCGACCGATCTATTTTGCAAAAACTTCAGGCACAACCAGCGGAACAAAATATATTCCGATTACAAAAGATTCCATCACTAATCATATTTCCACTGCGCGCAACGCGTTATTATGTTACATGGCCGAAACCGGTAACACGCAATTTGCAAATGGGAAAATGATTTTTTTATCAGGTTCGCCAGAATTAGAAAGAATAAAAGATATACCTACGGGAAGATTAAGCGGAATTGTAAATCATCATGTGCCGCGTTATTTGCGCACGAATCAATTACCATCTTACGAAACAAATTGCATTGAAGATTGGGAAACCAAACTGGACAAAATTGTTGAAGAAACAATCAAACAGGATATGACATTGATAAGCGGAATTCCGCCGTGGATGCAAATGTATTTTGACAGGCTGACTGAAGTAAGCGGTAAAAAAATAAAAGATCTGTTTCCAAATTTTTCTGTGCTCGTTCACGGTGGTGTAAATTTTGAACCGTACAAACACAGGCTTTTCGAGGCTATCGGAAAAAAAATTGATTCGATCGAAACTTTTCCCGCATCAGAAGGTTTTTTTGCGTTCCAGGATTCTCAAAAAGAAGAAGGTCTTTTATTAAATACAAACAGCGGCATTTTTTTTGAATTTATTCCTGTCAATGAAATTTATAAAGAAAATCCGCAACGCATTTCTTTGAAAGATGTGCAGGAAGGCGAAAATTATGTGTTGGCTGTCAGCAGCAACGCAGGTTTGTGGGGTTATAATATTGGTGATACTGTAAAATTTGTTTCGACAAATCCATATCGTTTAGTGGTAACGGGAAGAACAAAACATTTTATTTCAGCATTCGGAGAACATGTAATTGGTGAAGAAGTGGAATACAGTTTGATAAAAGCCGCAGAAGAAGAAGGGGTGAATGTTACAGAGTTTACTGTCGCTCCGATGATTCAGCAGGAACAGGGAAAATCTTATCACGAATGGTTTGTGGAATTTGAGAACACGCCGGGAAACATGCGCAGCTTTGCAAAAAAAGTGGATGAAAATCTTCGCCAAAAAAATATTTACTACAATGATTTAATTACAGGAAATATTTTAAAACCGCTTGAAATAAGAGTGATAAAAAAGAATGGATTTATTGAATACATGAAATCTGTTGGCAAACTTGGCGGACAAAATAAAGTTCCAAGATTAAGCAATGACAGAAAGTTGGCAGAGGATCTAGTAAAATTTACAATTGATAATTGACAATTAAAAAAAATCAAAACCCTTACTACGGCAAATTATCAATTGTCAAATATCAATTATCAATTAATTCACTACTTTTAAATTTTTGATCTCTTAAAAACATTTATGTCAAACATCCAGCCTGCCAAACGCATTGCTTTATTTGGTTCTACCGGCTCAATCGGCAGACAGGCATTGGAAGTGATAGCAGCCAACCCCGGCAAATTTGAAGTAGCCGTTTTAACTGCACAGCACAACGATGAATTATTAATAAAACAAGCGCTTCAATTCAATCCTGATATTGTTGTTATTGGCGAAGAAAAAAAATACAATAAAGTAAAAGAAGCATTATCATCAACATTAATAAAAGTTTTTGCGGGAGAAAATGCGCTTGAAGAAACTGCCGCATTAAATGTTTACGATATGATGCTTGCCGGCATTGTCGGTTTCGCCGGATTAAAACCAACATTAAAAGCGATTGAAATGGGCAAAGCAATTGCGCTCGCAAATAAAGAAACACTTGTTGTTGCCGGAGATATTGTAATGAGTAAAGCCGTTGAAAAAATTGCTCCGATCATTCCTGTTGATTCCGAACATTCGGCAATTTTTCAATGTCTCATTGGAGAATCAAGAAATAAAATTGAAAAAGTAATACTCACCGCATCGGGCGGACCATTTCTCGGAAAGAAACCAAACTTTTTGGTGAATGTAAAAAGAGATCACGCATTGCAACATCCAAATTGGAAAATGGGCGCAAAAATTTCTGTTGATTCTGCAACGCTGATGAATAAAGGTTTGGAAATGATCGAAGCGAAATGGTTGTTTAATCTAAAACCTGAACAGGTAAGTATAACCATTCATCCGCAAAGTATTATTCACAGCATGGTTCAATTTGAAGATGGAAGTATAAAATCGCAAATGGGTTTGCCGGATATGAAATTGCCCATTCAATATGCGTTAGCTTTCCCAAAAAGAATTGCCAATGATTATCCACGTTATAATTTCAAAAAGCCAAACACGCTAACTTTTGAAGATCCTGATCTGAAAACATTCCGCAACTTATCCTTAGCAAGCGATGCATTATTTAAAGGTGGAAATCTGCCTTGTGTTTTAAATGCAGCCAATGAAATTGCAGTTTATGCGTTCTTACATAACCGGATCGGGTTTTTGGATATGACCGATTTAATCGAAAAAACCATGCTGCACGTTAGTTTTATAGAAAAACCTTCGCTCGAGGAATATTTTGACAGCGACGCCGAGGCGCGTAATTTTGCCGCTTCCTTAATAAAATTGTAAATTATTCGTTTGGTAATAATATTTATCCTCACAAGTAGGAATTTTGCAACCTGAAAATACATTATGACACTATTAGTAATAGACTGGGCATTGGTTGGAAGTAAAGCCGCACAATTAATTTTATCCTTATCCATCATCGTAATATTACACGAGCTTGGGCATTTTATTCCCGCCAAATTATTTAAATGCCGCGTGGAAAAATTCTTCTTATTCTTTGATCCGTGGTTTGCTTTAGTAAAAAAGAAAGTTGGCGACACGGTTTATGGAATCGGTTGGCTTCCGTTAGGAGGTTATGTAAAAATATCCGGGATGATTGATGAGAGCATGGATAAAGAACAAATGAATCAACCGGCACAACCCTGGGAATTCAGAAGTAAGCCAGCGTGGCAAAGATTAATAATAATGGTGGGCGGAGTTACCGTGAATGTTTTATTATCATTCGTTCTTTACGGAATGATTTTATTTGTTTGGGGAGAGAAAAAAGTTCCGATGTCGGGGATCCCGAATGGAATTGCCATCACAGACAGTATTATGTATGATCTTGGTTTTAAAGATGGAGATAAAATTTTAGCCGTTAACGGACAAGCGATAACTTATTTTGATGACGCTACCAGAAAAATAGTTCTTGGCGAAAATGTAACTGTTGAAAGAGATGGACAAAATAAAACCATCGCTTTGCCGGTGAACCTGATTGGCAAATTAATTAAAAAGAAAAAAAGCGGAAATCCATTATTTGTTCCGCGAATACCGGTGATTGCTGATATTATTCCTGATACATCGAACGCTGCAAAAGCTGGATTGAAACAATATGATCAGGTGATAACTATTAATGGACAAAATGCTGAATTTTTTGATGAGTACAAGCGCATAACTGATGCAAACAAAAATAAACAGGTCGCGATGGTTGTAAAAAGAAACGGACAATTTGATACGTTGAATGTATTGGTGAATACTGAAGGACAAACTGGTTTTCTCCGTTTTTAAGATATGGAAAGCCTGGACAGTATGGGGTTGATAAAAATAGAAAGAAAACAATTTAGTTTTCTGGAATCATTTCCTGCTGGTGTAAAATTAGCCGGACAGACGTTGAACGATTATATTTCCCAGTTCAAAAAAATTCTTACTCCAAAAACAGAAGCGTATAAAGGATTGGGTGGATTTGGCGGAATTGCTTCCATGTTTCCTAAAGCGTGGGACTGGCAGGCGTTTTGGACGATGACCGCTTTTCTTTCCATTGCACTTGCATTCATGAATATACTTCCGATACCGGCGCTGGATGGCGGTCACGTTTTATTTACGCTGATTGAAATAATCACCAAGCGCAAACCGAATCAGAAATTTTTAGAGTACGCTCAGGTTGTTGGTATGGTTTTATTACTTGCCCTATTAATTTATGCCAATGGCAATGATTGGTTTGGCTGGGGACGAGGAAGATAATTAGCAAATGTGAAAATGTGATGATGTGAAAATGAAATGCCACTAAAGATCATTCAACAAGTCGGGTGCAAATTAAAATCGATAATTTTTGCTGATAATAACTGTGATTAACAACCGAAGTATTGTTCAACATAGTTATTACTGTACAAAAGTGCGACGCAACGATGCTTAATAGT